>CAZESO010000066.1:0-5775 GCA_964515325.1 uncultured Roseburia sp.
TAACGACATTACAAAGTTTGATACAGATTTCGATTTAGTATCAGGAAGATATGTAATTGACGCTAAGTCTATTATGGGTATCTTCAGCCTTGATCTTTCAAAATCTATCGATTTATGCATTCACGCTGATGAAAGCAATATTGATGCGATTTTAGAAGTACTTAAGCCTTACCTCGTGTAAGTAAAGATTTTAAAGTGCCGCTTTATAGCGGCACTTTTGTTTTACGGATTAACCATAACTACTTCCACTGTCTCTATAGCTGTCTTAACAAGCTCATCTATCTTTTCTTCAAGATGAAGCTCTGAGCGTCTAATCTGTTCATGTGTTGGCTTTGTTACCGGATGTTTGGCAACAAATGTTGTACAACAATCTTCATATGGTAAGATTGATGTCTCATATGAGCCAATCTTTATAGCCACATCTACAATATCCTGCTTATCAAATGCTATAACAGGTCTGAATACAGGCAATGTACATACTTCATTAATAACACCAAGTGACTGTAATGTCTGGCTTGAAACCTGAGCGATACTTTCACCTGTTACAAGTCCTAACGCACCTGATTCTTTCGCAAAATGCTCAGCAATCTTAAACATTACTCTCTTCATAATGATTGTAAGCTCATCATGCGGACACTGCTCATAAATATACAACTGTGTCTCTGTAAAATTAACGATGTTAAGTTTGATTGGTCCTGAATATTTTGCAACAATCTTAGCCAAATCAATTACTTTCTGCTTCGCTCTTGCTGATGTATAAGGTGGAGCATGGAAATATGTTGCTTCAAGCTCAACACCTCTCTTTGAAATCATATAACCGGCAACAGGACTATCTATACCACCAGATAATAAAAGCATTGCCTTTCCTGCTGTACCGATAGGCATACCACCTGGTCCAGGAATACTCTTTGAATACACATTAATGTGCTTTCTTACTTCAACATTCAACAAAACATCAGGGTTATGCACATCAACCTTGAATTCAGGATATGCATTTAAGATGTCTCCACCTAGCTCTCTGTTGATTTCCATGGAATCCATTGGCCAATTCTTCTTAGCTCTTCTTGCATTTACCTTAAATGAAATATTCTTGCCCTCGTACATTTCGCCCATGTACTCAACAACCTTCTTAGACATATCTTCATATCCATTGTCCTCAAACTGAACAACAGGACAAATATAAACAATACCAAATACCGTCTTAAGAGCTTCGATAACCTCATCATAATCATATTCAGACAAAGTATCCACATAGATTCTGCTCTCTTCCTTGTGAACCTTAAAATCACCATCCACTCTGTTCAAAGCATACTTAATCTGCTTTACAAGCGCATCTTCAAATATAAACTTATTCTTACCTTTTACACCAATCTCACCATATTTAATAAGAAACGATTTAAAATTTATCATATATTCCTCCTTATTTATGGCATATTTGTGTTATCAAACACAAATTGCCAAGTAAACGTAGTTTACTTTTTTCTGACATACTTTCTTAGCATCTCAATGTTTTTCTCTATAGTGTCAATGCAATAATCAACTTCTTCTTTTGTACTCATATAAGAAAGACTGAATCTTACTGTTGAATCCAGTTCTTCGTTTGAAAGTCCAATACCTTTTAATGTATCGCTTACATGAGCCTTTTTATTTGACGAACAAGCTGAACCTGCCGAAATAAATATATCATATTCTTCAAGGGTGTGAAGCATAACCTCACTTCTAACACCTATAAAGCTTACACTTATAATATGAGGCGCGCCTTCTTCGCCTTTCTTACTGTTCACTTTAACATTTGGAATCTTACTTACTCTGTCAATGAAATAATCCTTCAATTCCATCTCTTTCGCAATTTTTTCTGCGAAGTTTTCGTAATTCTTCTTGGCAGCTTCACCAATTCCGGCTATAGCTGGTACATTCTGTGTTCCCGAACGCATACCCTTTTCCTGTCCGCCACCAATAAGAATAGGTTTTACCTTTACGCCTTCTGCAATATATAAAAATCCCGAACCTTTTGGTCCATGAATCTTGTGACCACTGACACTTAACATATCCACACCAATTTTCTTTGGCTGAATAGCTAATTTTCCAAAGGACTGAATGGCATCTACATGAACCTTAACTGTCGGATTTTTAGTTTTAGCAATCTTTGCAATCTGCTCAATAGGCTGAATAGAACCAATCTCGTTATTAACATGCATTACAGATACCAGAATTGTATCTTCACACACCTCTTCCTCTAGCTTGTCCAAATCAATAACTCCATCCTTATTAACAGGAATATACGAAACTCTAAATCCTTGTTCTTCCAAGAATTTTGTTGTATTAAGTATGGATGCGTGTTCAATTCCTGATGTAATAATATGATTTCCTGCTCTCTTATTTGCCATTGCAAATCCAATAAGCGCCATATTGTTAGACTCTGTTCCGCCGGAAGTGAAATAAACTTCTCCTTCCTTAACCTTCAAAATCTTTGCAATAATTTCCTTTGCATCCTTAATATACTTCTCAGCGTCAACACCTTTTAAATGCAACGAAGAAGGGTTACCATAATCCTCGTTCATTACCTTTATCATAATGTCTTTGACGCTATCTAAAACCTTTGTAGTTGCCGAATTATCTAAATATGCTATCATGCTTTATTCCTCTATTTTAAACATCAATACTGAAAGTATCGCAAGTCCTGCTGTTTCAGTTCTTAAAATTCTCTTTCCTAATGAAATCGGATGAATACCATTTTCAAAGGCATAATCCACCTCTTCGCTGTCAAATCCGCCTTCCGGTCCAATGAATATACCAACCTTCATATTTCCACCAATTTTATCAATCACTTCTCTTGTAGATGACATATCCTTAAAATTCTCATAAGGAATAATAGAAATATCAAAGCTTTTTGCATATTCCACAGCCTCTTTAAATGTCATTACATCATGGACATTAGGTATAATACCTCTTTTCGACTGCTTTGCTGCACTTTCCGATATAGACTGCCATCTCTTAATCTTAGAATCAGCCTTTTTATCATCAAGCTTCATAACACATCTCTTAGCCTTAAACGGAATAATCTCATAGGCACCAAGCTCCACTGCTTTTTGCACAATAAGTTCCATTTTGTCGCTTTTTGGAAGTCCCTGAAAAAGATAAAACTGTGTTGACAGCTCTGTTCTTTCTTCATTTTCTCCCTCAATCCTTGCCACAATTTCTGTATCTGACATGGCGGTTATTATACAACGAAAATCTCCACCTTGTCCATCACTTATTAATAATTCTTCATCCACTGTCATACGAAGAACATTTTTAATATGATTAACATCACTACCTGTTATTATTATTTCTTCTTCACCTACCGCTTTAGGCTCCACAAAAAAATGATGCATAATTCCCTCTATTCTGCCACCAAATTACTATTTACGGCGTGCTGTAATTGAAGACCAATCCTTCTGTCTTGTTATCTCAATAATTTCAAAGTTACCATTCTCTTCAATACACTTCTTAACTTCTTCTTCCTTTGTATTAATGATACCTGATGTAATGTAATAACCACCGCTCTTCAAGTGATTTGGCACCTTTGGTGTAAGTGGCAAAAGAACATCTGCTAAAATGTTGGCAACCACGATGTCATAGGCACCATGTCCAATTTCTTCACCAAGCTTATCATCCTCTAATATATTTCCTGTAAATACCTTAAATTTGCTTCTGTCAATCTTGTTAACATCAAGATTCTCAACTGCTGCAACAGATGCATTTTCATCAATATCAACACCAACTGCTGACTTTGCACCAAGCTTTAATGCTACAATTGATAAGATACCACTACCACATCCGGCATCAAGGATTGTCGCATCTTCATTCACATACTTCTTAAGCTGTCTCATGCAAAGCTGTGTAGTTTCATGCATACCTGTACCAAATGCAATTCCCGGATCAATCTCAATAAGCATCTTGCCCTCGTACTCATCCTTCATCTCTTCCCATGTTGGCTTAATAACAATATCATCAACAGAAAATGAATGGAAAAATTCCTTCCAGTTATTTATCCAATCCTTATCCTCTGTCTCAGATTTAACGATTGTAACCTCACCTACATCCATAAAATCTCTTACAGAATCCACAGCCTCACGGACTGTTTCAAGCATTTCTTCTTCATTTGAGTCATCTTCCACATAAAAGCTTATGTAAGAAATCCCTTCATCTATAGGAAGCTCAGGCAAAAAGTCAATGAACATTCTCTTCTTGTCCGCCTCTGAAATACCTGTGTTATCCTCAATCTGCACACCGTCAACACCTGCTTCAAGCATTGCATCACATACAAGGTCAACAGCTTCATTTGTTGTTTTTAATGTATATTTAATCCATTTCATAGTAATATTTCCTTTCTGCATAAATTTGCACATAGATATTATAAGTATAGCAAACACAAAAATAAGTGGCAAGCTATATTTTTCACAAATAACTTACCACTTTTTAAATTTATTTTTCTAGCAGTTTGTCTGTGTTTTTATCTCGCATATCTATTAGTAGATAAATTAAGGACATAACCACTGCTAATGGATATGTGTATTGCAGATATATATCATAGTTACCACTTAACGCAAATTGCATATCCACCCTATAAGCCATAACGAATCCGACTATCATTAAACATACTGCCATTTTTCGCACCCTTAAATTGCATATTGCACATATAACAGCTACAAGTGTTATTACTATTACCACTATTGAAGGTATCACATGTATCCACATATCACTTCCATACTTGATATTGTCATATAATGTATAAAAATACATTTGGACCGAGTATGGAATGGAATATATACTCCCTTCTATATCAAATTGATGTCTTACAATAAATGCCGGAAATGTTAACAATATTGCCACTCCTAAAATTAGTAATGATCTTTTCTTAAAATCAGATAGCAGTATTATTATGTATACACATAGACCTATTGCAAGCAATACGCCAATATTTACATATTTGTAAACCAGATAATCATACAAATGATAACAAAAAAATAAATTAACACATACGCTTGATACTGCTATTAATTTTACAATTCCTGCTGTAATTTTATTATCACAAACTAAATATACTGCACATGAAACCATTAACAATATAGCTGTAATATAAATTGCAATAGTAGTCCCTGTATTTATACTATCAACTATTTCGCATATTCTTTCAGGTAATAATTCATCCATTTTATGCCACTTCCACAAAAAACAATTTTTACCTGTACTTAGTAATCCATATGGTAGAAATGTTGTTAAAAAGTTTAGTATGCTTAATATTGCAATTAGCATTTTTTTCATTATTTATCACCCTTATTCCCTGCATATTAAAATGCTATTTTTCTAGCAGTTTATCAACATTTTTTAAATACATATCTAACGAAAACGCCATAACACATCCTACTATCATCATGCAAACAGCAAACTTTTTTAACTTTAAATCACACAATGCATTGATAACCGCTACTATTGTTGCTAATAGATTTAATATACTTAATATTAAGATTAGTTTTTTCTTCATTACTTGTTTTTTCTCCCAGCACAGTACAAACTGTTTTTATCTATCTTGCCTATATTCTTATCTAGTATATCTATTATTAAATAAAAAAAAGACAAAATCATTGTTAAAGGGTATGTGTATGTTATATACTTGGTACTACCATAAAATAACCTAAACCTATTGTCAGCTATAAACGCTACAATACATCCCAAAATCATACATAAAACCACTACATTTTTAAATTTGAAATTGTATAATACACAAATAAC
>CAZESO010000066.1:5785-9966 GCA_964515325.1 uncultured Roseburia sp.
ATCGCCGCTAACCTTAATTACAAATTAGGTGTTACTACTAACGAAGGAATTGCTTTCTTCCATAAATCTGTTTCAATCACTATATTTTTATACAATTGAAAAAAATACATCTGTACAGAATAAGGAACTGCCTCTATATCGGATTCCACATCAAACTTATGCATTACAACAAATGACGGAAAAGATAATATCATTGCTCCTGATAAAATTAATAATGACCTCTTCTTAAAATCTGATACAAATGCTATTATACTTATACATATACTTATAGCAAATAATACGCCAATGTTCATATATTTATATATATATGCATCGTACAAATGATAACAAAAAAATAAATTTACACATATACTTGCTACCGCCATTAATTTTACAATTTTTGCTATAATTTTATTATCGCACACCATATATACCACCGATGAAATTAGTAACAATATTGCTGTAATATAAATTATAATAGTATTCCATGTATTCACACTATCTGATATTTCTCGTATTCTTTCAAGCTTTAAATCATCCATTTTGTGCCATTTCCACAAAAAATAATTTTCACCTGTACTTAATAATCCATATGGAAGAAATGTTGTTAATAGGTTTAATATGCTTAGTATTGCTATTAACATTTTTTTCATTATTTATCACCCTTTCACTAATAAGTACACACTTTGTTAATATTCATTCTACAATAGCAATCTATTATTATATCTGCAATATTATCTGTTACAGATGCATCTGAATATGATTTTGCAGCCGATTCAAATAGTAGCAACATTGTAGCACTATCCCAACAAATACCTTGAGACATATTTGGCATAGTAATATCTTTCGTTCGGTTTCCCTTATATATCTGATAATATCCACTACTATATGTTGGACTACTGTAATTAGTAGGCTTATATACTATTATCTTTGACTGTTCGTTCCTATCATAAGATTGTGATATTGCTAAATATAAGTTATTTGTCGCACTATTTTTATAAAAAGTCATTCCCTGTGACTTTATTGGTGCTTCTATCCTATATTTTACCGGAGCACTTATAAAATCTCCATTAGAATAATTCAAAGTATATCCATATATGTACGGAGTTCCTTCACTTTCTTTTTTTGTAAACAATCCTACCCACAAAACACCATCATAATAATTTGCAAAGCTTGGATTAGTCTTAAGACTTATTACATCACAGGTATCAGTTGATATTTGTACAGATTTTGCACCTGATGCATTTGTGTAATATATAGCTCCCTGAATATGCCACATTGTAAATCCTATCATTGTATTACTTGTTGTATCTCCTACCCACAATGTTGTTCCATCATATGCAAGTGCACCCATATGTGACTTATTTGGCATAACAATTGTAGTCATTAAAGTCCCTGAGCTTGACATTACATATAGTACTGAATTACTTACATTATCATAATCATAAGCTCCTATAATTACATAATTTCCCATCTCGCATATGGATTGAGGTACCATACTGTCGCAAGTTACTCCTAGTACATTAGTTGTACGGAGACCCGGAATTGTATAGTATGAACTGGAATTCTGTAAGAATGCCGAAAACTTTTCTGTAGTAGTTCTTCCTGATGCATATGCAGTCACACAATCAAAATTCAGGAAATCATTTGCTGATACATCCTCTATTTTTGTTGCTGTTCCATCTGTGCTATAAGTAAACTGTCCTTTTGTTTGTGTTGCTGCCTGTACTAATTCTGTACATCCTAAAGATAATACTAACCCTAGTACACATCCTGCCAATTTAACTATTATTTTTTTCACTTTACCATTCCTTTCTATTATATAATACTTCTTTACACCTTACAATATTTTTCTCCCTTATTGCGAGTTCTGTACACCATTATAACTTTTCATCAGTTTAATACAGTAAATTGATTTTGTATGTACAATTTTTATCACTAAATTATGTTGATTTTTGTCTACTTTTATCCAAAGTTATCTTTTTTTTGTTGTTTCAAACCCTATTTAGTGATATATTATTACTATAATTAATGAAAGGGCGTGATAACATGGCAATTATACAATTATACATAATCGAAGATGATGATAATGCTTGTAAGCGTTTTATAGAATATACAGAAAATATACCTGATATTAATATTGTTGGATATAGCGGAAGTTCTAGAATTGCTCTTAAGCAAATTGAGCAGCACAAACCAGACGCTATTATTTTAGATTTTGAATTAGCTTATGGAGAAGGTGACGGATTGACAATGATACCCAATATTGTTAATTTATCCAAATCCCACAAGCCTTTTATTTTGGTTACAACCAATAATCCCAGCACTGTTGTGCATGCACATGCCAGAAGTACTGGTGCAGACTATATAATGTTGAAATTTCAAAAAGGCTATTCCGAGCTTGCAGTATTGAATTTTTTGTCTTCTCTTAAGAATACAATTGTACCATTAAGAGATAACACCCCTACCCCTTCCGTATTAACAGACCACGAAAGGGATAAGCTACTGTTAACAGAAATTACTGATATTCTTAATAATATAGGAATAAAACCAAGCTTAAAAGGATTTGATTATTTAAAATTAGCTATTTTTCATTCTTTATTTACTAGCGATGATAATATATTTGAATATGTAGGAAATCATTTTAAGTTGAAGCCACAAAGTGCACAACGAGCTATGCAAAACGCCATAGATACTTCATATAGCAACAATTCAAATATAAAAAAATATTATACAGGATATTGTAATCCCGAAACCAATATCCCTTCAGCCATAAATATTATTCGATATTTTGCAGACAATATTAAGAATAATCATCCTGATTTGTTTGATTACTAGAGCTACTTTATCTACCAAACCATGATTTTAACAATTCTAAAAAATCACTCATCATCAACACCTCCTTTTGCAGATGTGATGATACTGAACTTTTGCATATAAAAATATGCTGTTTATATCTGTGATTTTTGTTGATTATTGTTATATTTTGTCCATAGGAGTTATATGCTTTACATTATTAAAAATACTTTTTTTTGTATTACAACCTTTTACATATTTTCAAAATCACTTAATTTAACAACAAGCAGAAAGAAAAATTTTGCTTGTTGTTTATTGTCTGTATTTTTAACTATCATATCTATGTTTAGCAAACTGATAATAGATGGTTTTGAAATATATTTTTTAATTTTTCTTTTATCAATTTCATTATATAAGTTATTTATGCAAAGATATGATTTAACTCTCTTTGTTTGTATTTTTGCATACTCAGGAAGTTTTTTAATTTCATTAATATCAATAGCTTTAACCTTTCCTATTTGTTTTTACCTTGGAGAAGCTCTTAGCTATAACAACCTTTTCCAAATATTTTTCTATTTCTTAATCGGATTTACCAGTATATTTCTAGCAATCTTGCTATTTAGAATAAAGAAATTTAAAAATGGTTTCCCGTTTTTGCGACATAAAGAATTTTGTGAAGAAAGCTTTTTATTATGTATTCTTATTACATTTATATACTCATTTTATAGATACAAGGATAAGTCATCAAATATGGAATTTCTAATTATTGTTACTATTTTTGCCATATTGTGTATTTTCTTCATTGTTGTAAACTATAAGCAATCAGATAAGCATTATAGATACAAATCATATGAACGAAACATAAATGCTTTAGAATATGAATTAAATATGCAAATGTCAAAAAATAATGAATTAGCAGAAAATAATTATGAATTAGGAAAACTTATTCACAGAGATAATAAACTTATTCCTGCAATGGAATCGGCTGTTACAGAGTTACTTCAGGAATATAATGAAAATACAGCTCTTTCTCTTTTAAATAATATAAAAGAGATATCTGCTGAACGAAATGGTATATTAGATAACTATTACGAAAGAAAGTATGGTGTGGCTACATTTGATAATATTCGTGTTAATGCCATAATTAACTATATGAGTCAAAAAGCGAGTGACTTTGGGATTAACTTTAATTTTTCTTACAAAGGTGATATTACTAAGATGCTTGATTCTATAGTTTCCGAGGAACATTTTTGTACGATTGTAGCAGATTTAATAGAAAATGCCATTATCGCTACCAAGATTGTAACTGATAAACATATCTTATTAGATATTATTGCTACTCCAGAATCATATTCAATTTCAGTTTATGATAGTGCAGATTACTTTTCAAAAGAGGTTATAAAAAG
>CAZESO010000067.1:0-9852 GCA_964515325.1 uncultured Roseburia sp.
TTATGCATGGCTTAAAGTTAGCAAACATCGAAATGAACAGAAAGATGTTAGCTGAAATGGCTGTCAACGATGCAGAAGGTTTTGCAAAGTTAGCAGAAGTTGCTAAATCTAAAATAGCTTAATTTATTTTAAGAATATTAAAGGATGTTGTGTTTGCAACATCCTTTTTTGTGGTATAATGAGTTTTGAAATATAATTATGTGGATTCGGAGAAGCAATATGAGAAGAAATAAACTACTAGGAATAATATTATGTATGGTTTTTATAGCTGTTACAGCTACTACTGCATACGAAGAATTTAATGATAAAGAGGCAAGAACAGAGCGAACAAAAGAAATAGAAGAAGTTGATAATACCAATGATGATGAGTTGGATGGAATATTAGAAGTTCATTATATTGATGTGAATCAGGGAGATTGCACATTTATCAGATGTGGTGATGCAACCTTGCTTATAGATGCCGGTAATAACGGATATGGTTCAAAGGTGAGAAGATATTTGGAAGAATTAGGTGTAGAAGAATTAGATTATGTGATTGGTACACATCCGGATGCAGATCATATAGGAGGCTTGGATGTTGTTATTTATAACTTTGAATGTGGGGATATATTTATGCCGGATTTAGCTAAGGACACAAAGACTTATGAGGATGTTTTGAATACGGTCGAAAATAAAAATTATGAAATACAGATACCTGAAGTTGGAACAGAATACGAACTTGGAGAAGCAACATTTACAATAATTGCGCCTCTTCATTATGATTATGAAGATAACTATAATAATTATTCTATAGCATTGATGGTGGAACATGGCGAAAATAAATTTTTGTTTACCGGTGACTGTGAAGTTGAAGCTGAAGCGGACTTAATAGAAAGTGGGATCGATTTAGATGCAGATGTATTTAAAGTTGCTCATCATGGAAGTAAAACAGCTAATTCATATGAATTTTTACAGGCGATTACACCAACATACTGTGTGGTGAGCTGTGGAGAAGGTAATCCCTATGGGCATCCTCATGCTCAGTTTATGAATGATGCCAGAAGTATGGGGGTACAGTTGTTTAGAACAGATGAACAGGGTACGGTTGTAGCTTACTCAGATGGAGAGGAAATAACCTTTAATATGTCGCCTAGTGAAACTTGGAAGGTTGGAGAATAAATTTTTGTTCATTTTTTTGTGAATATATGATAGAATAGATTTATTAAGTAGCGTGATGATATTCATAAAATGGGCAGGTGCATATGAGGCGTTTTTTAATTGTGTCCAAGGTGGACAAATTGAAGCAATATGCGGAGATTGCAAAAAAATTCAATGTTTCTTTTGAAATAAATGATTTTTTTGATCCGGATGTTCTTGATAGTGAAGAGGAACAGAATAGAATAATAGAAGAGTACATGAAGTGTGGAATTCCAGAAGATAGTACACTTCATGGGGCTTTTTTTGATGTGTCAATATTTAGTAGAGATTCTAAAATTCGAGAAATATCAAAGTATAGGATGGAACAAAGTCTGGATATAGCCTGTAGATTGGGCGTAAGAGCGGTTGTATTTCATACCAATTATAATCCAAGACTTTCTGATGAAGCATATAATAATTTTTTTGTGGACAGTACAGTTAGTATATTAACAATATTACTTGAAAAATATAGAGATATTAATATTTATTTGGAAAATATGTTTGATGAAGATCCATACATATTAAGGGAAATATCAAAGAGGTTGGAAGGATATAACAATTTTGGAGTGTGTTTCGATTGGGCTCATGCAAGTATTTACGGCCCACCGGTCAGCAAATGGTTGGAGGAGCTTGGCAGGTATATCAAGCATATTCATATAAATGATAATGATTTGTGCAAAGATTTACATATGGCTGTAGGAAGTGGCAAAATTGATTGGACTGCATTTGTAGAGAATTACGAGAGATATTTTAAAGCTTGTAGTGTTCTGATTGAAACTAATGAACCTGAAACACAAATAGAGTCATTGGAATATATTAACGGACTGTTAGGAAAATATAGGAGGACTGTGATGGATAAAATGAATAGACTTACAGCGGAAGAAATGCTGGAAAAGATATTTTATTATATGAATTATTTGGTTGTGGAGAAAGATTTCTCGAAGTCAATTCTTTTACTGACAGATTTAGGGAGAACATTAGTAAATGCTGAAAGAGCATCGTTTTGGTATCGTGATGAAAGAAAGAAACAGTATTGGACATTAGCAGCATCAGAGATTGAGAAAATAACTATACCATTAGGCAGTGGTATTGTAGGGGCATCCATAGAGAATAACGAAATAATACTAATCAACAATCCTTATGAAGACTTGAGGTTTAATCCACAGGTGGATAAGGAAACAGGATATATTACCAAATCAATTCTCTGTATGCCTGTAACCAATAGTAATGGTGAGGTTATAGGTGCATATCAGGCCATAAACAAAATTGGAAAAGATGAAAAAAATGATTTTGATGAACAAGATATAAAAAGACTTGCATTGGCAGCAGCATATTGTGGGAAAATTCTTGAAGCGCAGATTTTAAAGGAACAGAATGTGATAGACCAATTGACGGGATTGAAGAATAGAAGAGGATTTTATGATACATATGACAATATGATTACACCTACATTAAATACAGATGAATGTAGCGCAATTATATGTGATATTGATTTCTTTAAGAAAGTAAATGATACATATGGACATAATGTAGGGGATGCAGTGCTGGTTCATATTGCTGACTTGATGATGAAGGCAGTGGATGGAATTGGTGAAGTGTTTAGATGGGGTGGTGAAGAATTTGTAATTTTATTACCAAAGTATAATTTGAATAGAGCTGTTGAGGTAGCGGAGAGTGTTAGAATTAAGGTTAAAGAATCAGAGTGTCGCTGTCAAAATGCAGCAGTTAAGGTGACAATGTCATTTGGTGTGACAAAATTAGATGGCAAAAAGACATCGACTGATAATATTAAGGTGGCAGATGATAATTTATATAGGGCGAAGCAAGAAGGAAGGGACAGAGTTATTAGTTGAAACTAGGAGTGAATTATATGAGCAAAGACGGACATGTATTTATAAGTTATAGTTCTCGGGATATCATATATGTAAATCAAATGTTAGATGCTATGAAAAAGGTAGGAATTGAGTATTGGAAAGCACCGGATAGAATTCCGGCAGGTTCTAATTATGCGAAGGAAATTCCGGCAGCTATAAATGATTGTAGATTATTTTTGCTGATTTTATCGGAGGCATCTCAAGAATCCATTTGGGTGGAGAAGGAATTAGATACTGCGATACGCTGTCACAAGAAAGTATTGCCGGTGAAAATAGATAATAGCGAATTAAATGATATGTTTAAATTCTATCTGAACAATGTTCAAATTCTACAAGCTAAAATAGTTGAGGAAAAATGGATGGAATTTGATAAGATATTTGAATGTATAGATGGATTTAATGTAAATGTGGAAGTGCAAAAGCCCGTACAAATAAAAAAGGTTGACAACAGAAGTAATGCCCTTAGAATAAACAGGATTCCATTAGAGTGTGAAGTATGCGGTGAGCCAGTAAAGCTTGTTTCGGTAGGTGTTTATAAGTGTGAAAAATGTGGTGCAGAAAATTATGATGATTTTTATAAAGTACGTGCGTATTTGGAAAAATATGGGCCTGCGCCGGCAATGGTTATTGCGAAGAATACAGGAGTTTCAAGAGCAACAGTAGAACATTTCAAAAATAGTGGTTTTTTAGGTGATGCAAGCCAGATAATTAAGAGCATCAAGTGGTAGGATGGTGATGTAATTTATGGAAAAGATAATCTGGGTTGTTGAAGGAAAACGTGAAAATTTAATTGATATACAACGAAAGATAAATGCACAAGGCGGCATGAAAGCAATGTGCATTTTAAATGTTGATGTGTTGAAAAGGATTATCGAAGAAAGAGTTGATAGTGTTGATGAGATGCAGAGCAGACCATCGCTTATAGTTATAGATTATGATATGGTCAGGGATAATGGTGAAATGTTGACAACACTTAAACTGCATCAAAAGTTAGCAGGTGTTCCGTTGTTTTTTACTGTTGATAACAAAGATGAAATGGTAGAAGATGAATGTTATTTTAAAGGTGCTATGGTTGTGCTGGAAAAGCCTGTCAATCAAAGTGGAATTATCAGAATTGAAAGGGCTTCTTGGCAATACGAAGTAGCAAAGAATTATGAACGAATATTACAAAAACAGGCAAGTGAATTAGAAACGGCTAAAGAAATTAGAAAACTTAATTTACAATTAGAAAGTAGAAATGAATTTTTGCATAGAGTTTTTGGTAAGTATTTTTCTGATGAAATATTGGAAGTTATTTTAGCTAGAAATGAGGATGAACTTATAGGAGGGGAAAAAAGAGAAATAGCAGTATTAATGTCTGATTTAAGGGGATTTACAAGTATTACAGAAAAGATGTCAGCAGAGGCTATGACGGATTTGCTAAATTACTATTTTGGCACCATGGTTGATATTATTTCGAAATATGGTGGAACTGTAATTGAATATATGGGAGATGGTGTTCTGTCAGTGTTTGGAGCGCCTATTAAGAGTGAGAATTATCGTGCAAATGCCATAGCGGCGGCAATAGATATGCAGAATTCCATGAAAAGGGTTAATTCCTATTGTGAGCAGATGGGGTATGAGAAATTAAAAATGGGAATAGGAGTCCATTGTGGAGAAGGGTTTGTAGGTAATGTTGGCAGCGAAAAAATGATGCGTTATAACGTATTAGGAAGTGTTGTAAATATTTGTTCGAGAATAGAAGGCTGTTGTATAGGGGGACAGGTGTTGGCGTCAGAGGAATTGGTGAAAAGTATAGCTGAAGATGTACATGTGTCTGACAGTATGCAAATATTTGCAAAAGGTTTGACTGGTACGTTGAATATTTGCTCGGTAACGGGAATTGATGGGAAGTATTGCTGTAGACTTGAAAAAGGTAAGAAGTACAATTCCTATATTGTGGAAAATGATGTTGATATAGAGCTGTGTTTTATAAAAAACAAGCTTGTAGAAGAAGAAGGAATCGTAGTTAAGGTTAAAGAAATTTCTAAAGAAGTATTAAAGGTAGATATTGGTAATATATCTGATTTTCCGCGGGATGTACAAGTGTATGGTGATGTGGAAATAAAAATAAAAGGAATTGGAGGAAAATCGGATTTTTCAGGAGGTTATGCAAAAATAACAGCAATTAATGATAAATGCATGATATTAAATTTGACTCGGACGACCAAAGAGTTTGATGAATTTTATGACGATATTGAAAATGGCTTGGCAGAAGGTTATTCAGTGTGGAGGCGTGATATGGAATATAGGACAATTAAATTAGAAGAAGTAGAACTGAAAGACCTGGAAGATAAGGAAATATTTGCAAAGAAATATGATGACGAATACGTTTTAGCGTGGGCAAATGATACAGATGATATAAAGGTGGCTTTCTTTAGTACAAATGATTATATTAGAGCTCTTGAATTTATAGATTATCTTGCCTGCGAATATGGGGTGGCAAAGGGTGATAAAGAATTTGCAACAACAGTAATATCTAAAATGTTTATTAAAGTTATGATGGCAGATATGGAAGTTGATAATTTTCAGGAATTATTTGGCAAAATTATTGAGAATTATTATTCTAAGTGTCAATGGATATTTGCAAATGATTATGCCATAGAGGAAAAAGAAAACATTATAAATATGCAGGAATATATAAAGAAACCAATTCCTTGGGCGTATGTAAAGACTACTGATATTATTAAGGTGGGAGAAAAGTTTAAATTGAAGTCTTTGGAAAATGAATCGAATATGATATTCGAAGCGGCAGATGATTTGTATATTATGATAGGTTGCAGAGGAGAAATCTATAATATAAGTAAAGAAAAGTTTCAGGCTACATACGATTTAACTGATGAGAAGTTTGATATATACACTCAGATGCCTGATTATATTCCGGAGATACAATTATATGAAGATAAGACATTTGTAAGTCTTGATGATAAAGCGTATTTATGTTATCCGAAAAATAAAACAAGTATATATGCAAGTGAATTGGCAACACGAACAAAGGTGTTCAGCAATCATAACAAGGGTGAGTATTACGTTGGAAGAAAAGGTGATTATTTAGCAGTTAGAAAAGATGATTTGACAGATGTTTACATAATACAAAGGGAAATATTTGCTATGACTTATGAGAAGGTTAAATAAGCTTGATAAGCTTCGTTGTATGGAGGATAGGATATATGGGTTTTTGGAAAAAGAAAAAAGAAGATGCTGAAGACTTAGAAATAATGGATATGCTAGAGCAAATACAAAAAGAAAAAGAAGAAAAAGAAGAAAAAGAAGCTGAAGAATTGCGAAAAGCAGAGGAATTGAAAAAGGCTGAAGAAGAACGTGTGGCTGAGGAGGCAAGGCGAATTGAGGAAGAAAAAATAGTCGAAGAAAAGAGAATTGCTGAAGAGTTGCGAAGGGCGGAAGAAGAAAGACTTGCTAAGGAACAGGAAGAAAAAGATGTTTTGGAGGCCAAAGAAAAGGATTTGATTGATATAATTGAAATTCCTGATGAGTTTATGGAAAATGTAAAGGTCTTTTTGGAAACTCATAACACAAAGTATGTTGTTGGATGGAAGATATGTGATGGAGATGTTTTGGCATATTTTTACAGCAATAATAAGGAAATACGTGCGACAGAATTTTTAAATTTTATTGTAGGCGAATATGATAACGCTCAAGGTGATGCTGAATATGCAAAAGCGACAATTCCAAAATTATTATTTAGAGTATTGCTAAGTGATGTAAATGAAACAACTGTAAAAAAATATTTAGAGAAAAAAATACAAGAATATTATAACGAATGTGACTGGATTCGTACTGATGGCATGGTTAATCAGACGTTTTTGAAACAAATGGGTAAATGTAAGAAAAAACGTATTCCATGGGCATTTGTAAGAACTGTAGATATTTTACCAAATGGTGAGAAATTCAGAATAAGAATGCTGGAAAATGAATCGGAAATTGAACTCACAGCATCTGATAATGTCTATATAATGATAGGAATTAAAGGAGAAATATACAATATAACTGAAGAAAAATTTATAATGACTTATCTGGAAACTAAAGAAGAATTTGATATATGCGAAATAATGCCGGTTTATATGCCGGTAATATATGCATGTAAAAGTGGTAAAAAGGTGAGCATTGATGACAAGGCGCATTTATGTTATCCAAAAAGCAGCAAAATGGTATATGCAAAGGAATTGGAGCGAAGAACAAAGGTTTTTAGCTTGTATAATAAAGGTGAATATTTTGTTGGAAACCAAGGTGATTATTTAATAGTCAGAGAAGATGATATCAATGATGTATATATTATACAGAGAGATATATTTGAGGAAACTTATGAAAAAATAGAGGAAGTTGATGAAAATTTAATTGACGCATAGAACACTTGTGGTTATAATGTCCTTTAGACAGTTCATTAGTACCATCCTGTCTATAAATAAAACTAGGGCTGTTATTGGATTTAGTATGCAATGGCGGGCACTGGTGGCTTGCCATTTTTTTGCTTGCATAGAGAAAATTTAATAACCTACACAATTTAGGAGGAAATATGTTTACATTAAAATCAGAAAACAGCTTTGATGCAGCACATTTCTTATCAGGATATAAAGGGAAATGTGGAAATATACATGGTCACAGATGGAAGGTTGAAGTAGAAATTTTAAGTGAAGAATTGAGTGAAGAGATTCAAACAAGGGGAATGATAGTTGATTTTGACAAGCTTAAAGAGGACTTAAAGAAGGAAGTTGACTATTTTGACCACTCGTTAATCGTTGAGAAAAATACTCTCAAAACTAAAACTATGGAAGCTTTATTGGAAGAAGGTATACTTATAGTTGAAGTTGATTTTAGGTCTACGGCAGAGAATTTTGCAAAATATTTTTATGATGTTATGAAGAGTAAGGGATACAACATAAAATGTGCAACAGTGTATGAAACACCAACTAATTGTGCATCTTATTATGAATAACATAGAGGGGTTTAAAATGAAATATAAAATAGCGGAGAAATTTATCAGTATAAATGGCGAAGGCACAAAGGCTGGTCAGCTGGCTGTATTTATACGTTTATGTGGCTGTAATTTGAGATGCAGTTATTGTGATACAAAATGGGCAAATGAAGCAGATGTGAAATACACAGAAATGACAGTTGAAGAGATAGTTTGTTATATAAAAGAGTGTGGAGTGAAAAATGTTACACTGACAGGTGGAGAACCTTTGTTAAAAAGAAGTGATGAAGACAGTTGGACGCTTCTTAAGGCGATTTCGGATATCCCAAATGTCAATATTGAAATTGAAACTAATGGAAGTATTGATTTAAAAGAATATATGAATATCAATAATAATATTTCATTTACAATGGATTACAAATTACCCGGAAGTGGAATGGAAAGCAGGATGTGTCTTGCAAACTTTGATTATTTAAGAGCTTGTGATACAGTAAAGTTTGTGTCAGGCGGGGAAGAGGATTTGTTGAAGGCTAAGCAGATTGTTGATGAATATAAGCTTACAGAAAAATGTCATGTTTATATAAGTCCTGTTTTTGGAAGAATAGAACCTGTTCAAATAGTGGATTTTATGATTGAAAATAGGATGAATGATGTGAATTTGCAGTTGCAGATGCATAAAGTAATATGGGACCCGGATAAAAAGGGTGTTTAGATAGGAGAATAAAAATGGCTATAAATACAGAAGCAATAGAAATGCATATAAAAGGAATAATAGAGGCTTTAGGAGATGATCCGGACAGAGAGGGATTGAAGGATACGCCAAAGCGTGTTGCAAGAATGTATAATGAAGTTTTTGAAGGTATGAATTATACAAATGATGAAATTGCGGCAATGTTTGATAAGACGTTTGAAGATGAAGTGGAGTATGTTGATAATTCGGGTGATATGGTTATTGTAAGGGATATAGATGTGTTTAGCTATTGCGAACATCATCTTGCTCTTATGTATGATATGAAGGTAACAGTTGCTTATCTTCCGAAGGAAAGAGTTATTGGTCTTAGTAAAATTGCAAGAATTGCAGATATGGTATCGAAAAGATTGCAGCTACAGGAGCGCATAGGCTCCGATATTGCAGAGATTATGCAAAAAATCACAGGTTCAGAGGATGTAGCTGTCCTTATTGAAGGATGTCATAGCTGTATGACGGCGAGAGGTATAAAGAAGACTAACGCAAAGACATATACAACAACTTTAAGAGGACGATTTAAGGAAGATTCCGCACTTGTAGCCAGAGTTGAAGCGAAAAACAGATAGCGATAAGTAAAAAGCGTAGACAGGAGGTTAATTATGAAAGCACTTGTATTATTTAGCGGTGGAGTAGATTCCACAACATGTTTGGCACTTGCAGTAGAAAAATATGGTAGTGATAATGTAATAGCATTATCTATATCATATGGACAAAAGCATGAAAGAGAAATAGAGTCTGCAGAAGCGGTGGCTAAACATTATAATGTAAAATTATTGTACATTAATCTTGCAAAACTTTTTATGTACAGTGATTGTTCATTACTTTCTCATTCTAACAGGGAAATTCCCCATGAAGAATATTCTGAACAGCTAAAGAAAGCCAATGGCACTCCTGTGTCTACATATGTACCATTTAGGAATGGATTATTTTTGTCAACTGCGGCGAGTATAGCCATTTCCAAAGGCTGTGAAGTTATTTATTATGGTGCTCATGGAGATGATGCAGCCGGAAATGCATATCCGGATTGCAGTGAAGTATTTAATGAAGCTATGAATAAAGCTATATTTGAAGGAAGTGGTAAA
>CAZESO010000068.1:0-9843 GCA_964515325.1 uncultured Roseburia sp.
AAACTACAGAAAAGATAAAGACAAAATGCGAAGATATATAGAAGAAAATGCAGAATATTTTGAACACTTAAGCAAAGAAACATTAGCTGCATTGGGTCTGCTTTTGAATGTAAAGGATAAATTTAATAAGATATTAAAGAGAGATAGGAAGGAATATAGTATGTGTAAAGCGTTGGATGATATTTACAATGATGGAATAAGCGAGGGAGTAAGTCAAGGAATAAGCCAAGGAATAAGCCAAGGAATAAGCCAAGGAAGAATAGAGTTGATTGTAAAGAAAGTTAATAGGGGTAAAGAATTGGATGTAATTGCGGATGAGTTGGAAACTGATGTTGAAAGCATACAAGAGATTTATAATATTGTTTTAAAACATGCTCCGGATTATAACATTGATGCCATTTATGAAGAATTAGAAAAATAGTAAAAATAAGAGACTGGAGAGTGTTATGGCTGGAAAGTATTATGCAGTAAAAGAAGGAAGAAATATAGGAATATTTGGGACCTGGGATGAGTGTAAAGCTCAAGTGGATGGTTATTCAGGTGCAGTATATAAGAGTTTTAAGACATTAGATGAGGCTAAGGCGTTTATTGGGATTACAGTTGATAAGACTATAGATAAAGTAGAAAAATCATCAGATATAAATGATGTTGAAGCTGTCGCAATGACTCAAGATGAGGCTATAGCATATGTAGACGGCAGTTTTAATGTAACCACAAATGAATTTTCTTATGGAGCAGTGATTTTTTATGATGGCAAAGAGATTCATATGAATGAAAAATATGACGATGAAGAGTTGGCTTCCATGCGTAATGTTGCCGGAGAGATATATGGCTCAATGGCAGCCATGAAGTATGCAGTTGAAAATGACATTAAGAAAATAAAAATATATCATGACTATGAAGGCATTGCTAAATGGTGTCAGGGACTTTGGAAGACCAACAAGGAAGGTACAATAGCCTATAAAAAATATTTTGATGAAGTATCTAAGGTGATTGATATTGAGTTTGTAAAAGTTAAGGGCCATTCGGGGGATAAATATAATGATTTGGCTGATAAATTAGCAAAAGAGGCGTTGGGTATAGAGTAGAAGGTAAAAGCGGCAGTTTAATCTGCCGCTTTCTGTTTTTGCATACCTGTTACATCAATAGTATAATTTTCTTTATATATAAGCTCCGAAATAGGTACAATTTCATAACCTTTGTTTCGTAATCCGTCAATTACATCCTGCAAGGCGTCAGCGGTGTATTTTGCGCCATTATGCATAAGAATAATGGAACCGTTTTTTAAATCTTTGTGGTTTAATATACGGTTGACAATATCGTCTTTACCATAGTTTTTCCAATCTAAGCTGTCAACATTCCACTGAATCGGATAATAGTTAATATCGGCGCAGGTTGTAATTACATCATCATCATAGTCTCCATAAGGAGGTCTGAAAAGGGTCATATCTATTCCTGTAAGCTCGTAAACCTTATTATGTACAGTTAGGATTTCTTCTTTGATTTCTTCAATTGATAATTGGCTCATATTTTTATGATTTTCACTATGGTTACCTAAATCGTGACCTGCTTCGGCTATGGCTTTAACATCTTCGGGATATGAATCTACCCATCCGCCAGTCATAAAGAAGGTTGTTTTAACATTGTTCTTTTCGAGTATTTCAAGAATCTGGGCAGTATCTTCATTACCCCATGCCGCGTCAAAGCTTATGGCAACATATTTTTTATCAGTATCAACACAATATATTGGAAGTTCTTTGGAAGCAGTTTTAATATTGTTTGAAAAAACAGGTAACACTTCATTGTCTAAGGTGAAAAGGAGAGCTAGTAATATAGATAGTACATAGAATAAAGGATTTTTTAAAAGTTGCTTAATTTTCATATAATACCTCAAAATAATACTTTACATATTATATTGGTTTATGGTTGAAAAAAGTACTTTTTTTTAGTATAATGTTAAGAAAAGTGCAATAAAGGAGAGACAGATGTTACCATTTATAGAGATAACAGATGAGCTTCGACTTCCTTCATATGGAGTGATGGCTATAATTGGCTTTACTTTAGCTGTGGCAGTAGCTTTTTATGTCGCCAAGATAGTGAGAATACATGAATATGATGTGTTGTTTGCAAGCCTTTACGCAGGAATTGGTCTTATTATTGGGGCTAAAGTAGTGTACTTTATAACGGTAAGCCCAACTATTATAAAGAATTGGGAGATTTACAGTAATAACTTTATGCAGCTTTTTGCAGATGCTTTTGGAGGATTCGTTTTTTATGGCGGATTAATCGGAAGCTTGATTGGAATATATGTCTATTGCAAGAGACAATGTATGCCTGTTGGACCATTTTTTGATGTAACAGTTACTGTTATACCGGTAATGCATGGTATAGGTAGAATTGGTTGCTTATTAGCAGGATGTTGTTATGGAATGGAATATGATGGACCTGGCGCCATTACATTTCCAGAGAATGAACTGATATCGGGACTTTCGGGGGTGAAAAGATTTCCTATGCAGCCAATAGAGGTTGTTTTTAACCTAATTATATTTGTAGTATTGTTTACATTAGTAAAAAAAAGACTACTAAAGAATGGAAGAATGCTAGGCTTGTATCTTGTTGCATATTCTTTTATGAGATTTATTTTGGAATTCTTTAGAGGAGATGCTATAAGAGGACATTTCAATGGGTTATCTACATCCCAGTGGATTAGTTTGGTGATTTTTCCTATAGGGTGTTACATTTTGTTTGCAAAGAAGAATATATTTGAAAAACAATAGAAAGAAGAGAAGAAAATGATGAGAAAAAATTTTGTGGTTATTGGGAAATCGAATACTGGAAAATCAGGTCTTATGGACGAAATTGTAAAAAACAAGGAATTAAGACCAGTTGGCTTTAGAATGCACAGCATTGTGTGTGCTAATGAATTTAAAGGATATTATATGGAAAGTCTTAAGGATGTGGAAGGTTATCATAATAGAGTGCCTGTTCAGACAGTATTAAAGAGTAAGCACAGAATTAATCTCACAGAAGTTTATGATACATTTGGTGTTGCATGCCTTGATGATGTTTTGAAGCTTGATAGAGAAGAATATGATTGTATTATTTTGGACGAGCTTGGAAGAGGTGAAGCAGAATCAGAAGAATTTACAGAGAAAATAAATGATGTACTTGACAGTGATGACACAGTATTTGTTCTTATGAAGAATGTGAATAATGATGTGACATCATCTATTAAGAAGAGAAATGATGTGTTCTTATATGATCTTGATAATATGTCGCAGGATGAAGTTTATAAGGATATTATTGATAAGTTGGCTATAATATAGAATAATTGATGGGATGTAAAATGGCAGTCGTAAGGACTGCCATTTTGATTTCTAATATGGTGAACGAGAACCAAATCTTACATTGTAATTTCCAATACACTGCTCGATAATTCTTGCGGCTTCTTCATGACCACCAAACTCATTTACTATGGTTTCTTTGCCTTCTAAGTCTTTGTATACTGCAAAGAAATGTTTGATTTCTTCAAATACATGAGCCGGAAGGTCTTTGATATCTGAATAAGTATTATACCTAGGATCGTTATATGGAATAGCAATAATCTTCTCATCGCCCATACCATTATCAAGCATTTTCATAACACCAATAGGATAACATCTTACAAGAGTTAGTGGATCAAGAACCTGAGAGCAAAGAACAAGTACATCTAATGGGTCCTTGTCATCGCCGTATGTGCGAGGAATAAATCCATAGTTAGCAGGGTAATGAGTTGATGTATATAAAATTCTGTCTAATACTATCATACCTGTTTCTTTGTCAAGTTCATACTTTTTCATGCTGTCCTTTGGAATTTCAACAACAGCCATAAAGTCTGTTGGGTTAATTCTGTCAGGATTGATATCATGCCATATATTCATGTTTATTACCAAAAGCCATTGAAAGGCTCCCTTTCCTTGTTGTAGTTTAGTCAAACTTTACCTATAAAGTATACACTATTGAAAAAACTTGTCAATCAAAAATAATTTATCAATTATTTGTTTTTTTAAGTCTTATAACATTCCATGACTTTGATTTGAGCAATGCAGTAAGCTGTCCGCTGTCATTTTTAGAAATTCCGTCAAGTGTCGGAACAACTGTATTTGGGGCCATTTCTGTATTTACAGCTTTCAAATCTTCATTATGAAGAACTAAATGTTCTGTAACTGTATAAGCTTTAAATTGTCGCAAATCGCAATTGATTTCTATATCATCTGTTAAATCCTTATTCACTGCAAAAATTGTAAGTTCTTCTTTTTCTTCATTCATAATAAATACACTGTCGATGTAAGGCGCATCACTGAAATTCTTTGAATCATAAACAGGAGATTTAACAATAGTATTTAAAACTGTACCATTTCCAAATACGCTTGCGTGTAAATATGGATAGAAGATAGTTTGTCTCCATGCACCTGTATCTGAAGTCATAATAGGTGCGATGACATTTACAAGCTGTGCAAGGCAGGCACATTTAACTCTGTCGCAATGTTTAAGCAGGGTAATGAGCATGCTTCCTACTAATAACGCATCTTCAAAATTGTAAACATCTTCAAGCTGGTGAGGATATTTACTCCACTTTTCAATTTGAACATCATTTGAATGATACCATACATTCCATTCATCAAATGAAAGATTAATACTTTTCTTTTCATGCTTTTTGGCTTTTACATAATCACAGATTGAAATGACAGATTTAATAAAATCATCCATGGCAACGCTGTTTGCAAGGAAGTCTGCACTGTCATCGGCTATATTATTATAGTATTGGTGGAGGGAAATATAATCTACAGTGTCATAACATTCATCTAAAACAGTTGCTTCCCATTCACCAAAGGTAGGCATGCCAAGATTTGAACTTCCACAAGCGACTAATTCAATAGATGGGTCCAAAAGCTTCATTACACGACCGGTTTCGCCGGCGAGTCGTCCATATTCATAAGCGGTTTTGTGACCTATCTGCCATGGACCATCCATTTCATTGCCAAGACACCACATTTTAATGTTATGAGGTTCTTCGTAGCCATGCGATTTTCTTAAATCGCTGTAGTATGTACCTTCTTTGAAATTGCAATATTCAAGAAGGTTCTTGGCATCGGCAATGCCACGTGTGCCAAGATTTACAGCCATCATAACATCCGTTCCGACTTGTTTGGCCCAATCTGTAAATTCATTTAATCCAAACTGATTAGTTTCGATAACACCCCAAGCAAGCTCCGGTCTTGCAGGACGGGATTCTTTGGGTCCTACAGAATCTTCCCAATTAAAGCCTGATACAAAATTTCCACCAGGATATCTTACAATTGGAACTTTTAATTCAGATACTAATTGCATAGTATCCTTTCTAAATCCTTGTTCATCGGAGAATTTACTGCCGGGTTGATAAATTCCTTCGTAAACCGCACGACCTAAATGTTCGATAAAGGAACCGTAAATTCGTCTGTCAATATCACCGACAATAAAACTCTTATCAATAACTATTTGTGCTTTCTTCATAAAACATTAACCTCCATAAAAAATATGATAGTCATAACTTTTAGTAATATACGATAATTATAAAGAAAGTATATGATGATATTAATAAATAATCAATGATATTTACTGTTTACTAATTGACTTTTTCTGCTTTTTCATCTATTAATGAATAAAGCTTGTTCATTGCGTCACGAATCCCACCGGTTTCGCTGATTATGCCTTCATTTACAGCCTCACTACCAACAAGAATTGTGCCTAAATCTTTTGTGAATTGTCCTGTGTTTGTCATTAGCTGCTCCAATCTGTTTCTTGTTATTTTAGAATGAGATGTGACGAAATCAACAATTCTATCCTGAATAAGCTGAAAATAATCATATGTCTGTTGTGCTCCAATAAATAATCCATTCATCCTTACAGGGTGAACCACCATAGTTCCGCTAGGCACAATATAAGAATAGTCTGTAGAAACTGCTATTGGTACTCCTATTGAATGCGAACCACCCAAAACAAGCGAGACAGTAGGTTTGCTAAGACTGGCAATCATTTCAGCAATAGCAAGTCCGCTTTCAACATCTCCTCCACAGGTTTGTAAAAGTACTAACAAGCCATCCATTTCATCATTGTCTTCAAATTCTGCAAGTTTTGGAAGAACATGTTCATATTTTGTTGTTTTAGTGTTATTTCCAAGAACTTCATGTCCTTCGATTTCACCAATTATGCATAATAAATGTATTTTCTTTTTTTGGTTATTTTCATCTAATGTTATTTGTCCAAAATCTTGAATCTGTTCATTTTTATCGTTTTCAGTTCTGTTTGAATTATTTGTATTGTTGTCTGACATAAAATGTATCTCCTCTACACATAATTTTATTTGTTATTAGGTATTTTTTTCTTGATTATGATAAAACACTTATGTATAATATTTGTTAGATTTAATGATTTTATGCAGAAAGAATGCGATTGCATTAGTAGGTGAAGATATGCCAGAAAATTTTGATATAATAATTGAACTTATTCGTTCAAAGAAATATGTAAGATTAAGAGAAATACTTGATGAGATAAATCCTGCCGATGTCGCGCTTATCTTTGAGGAATTAGAGAAAAAAGAGTGGCTGATTACATTTAGGGTGTTACCTAAAGAACTTGCAGCAGAAACATTTGCTTATCTCGATAGTGATATGCAAAGAACCCTTATTGAGGCGTTTAGTGATAAAGAATTAACAGCGGTTATGGAAGAGTTGTATATGGATGATGCTGTTGATATGTTAGAGGAAATGCCGGCTCATATTGTTAATAAGATTTTGAAAAATGTTAATGCTGAGACAAGAGCTCAAATTAATGAACTTTTGCATTATCCAAAAGATAGTGCAGGTAGCATTATGACTACAGAGTATGTGTCATTGAAGTCTGGTATGACTGTGAAGGAAGCGTTTTCTCATATTAGAAAAGTCGGAGTTGACAAGGAAACTATTTATAACTGTTATGTGATTGACAATAGAAAGTTGATTGGTCTTGTGTCTGTAAAGGATTTGCTTTTGGCAAATTATGAGGATAAGGTTGAAGACATTATGAGTACAAATGTTATCAGCGTAGAAACTCATGAAGACCAGGAAGTTGTTGGTAATATGTTCAATAAGTACGGTTTTATCGCGTTGCCTGTAGTTGATGGCGAGGAGAGACTTGTTGGTATTGTAACATTTGATGATGCCATTGATGTTATTGTGGAGGAAAATGAAGAGGATATTGAAGCGATGGCTGCTATCGTTCCATCAGATAAGCCATATATGAAAGAAGGCGTTTTTGAAACTATTAAAAAGCGTATTCCATGGCTTATGTTGTTGATGCTTTCGTCTACATTTACAAGTCAGATTATTAATGGATTTGAGTCTGCTCTTAGTGGATGTATTGCACTTAGTATGTTTATCCCAATGATTATGGGAACCGGTGGTAATGCGGGTAATCAGGCATCAGTTACTATTATTCGTGGACTTTCATTGGATGAGATTGATTATGGTGATGTTTGGAAAATTATATGGAAAGAATTTAGGGTATCAGTTCTTTGTGGTATTCTTTTAGCGATGGCATCAGTTTTGAAGATTATTACATTGGATGGGCAAGGTCTTGAAGTTGCGGTGGTGGTAAGTGTTGCTTTGGCTGTTACTGTTGTGTTGGCAAAGTTTATTGGGTGTTCTTTGCCGATATTAGTTAAGAGACTGGGCTTTGATCCGGCTGTTATGGTTAGTCCGTTTGTTACAACAATAGTAGATGCAGTGTCATTGATTATTTATTTTGCCATTGCTGTAAGGGTTTTTGATTTGTAAAGGTAAAGGTTTTTATGTTGGATGTAAAGGATAAAGAAATTGCAAAACTGAAAAAAGAACTTAAATTCGCAAATGATCAGCTTTCTAAGACTTTGAAATTGTATGATAATGCAAAAGCAGAGACTATGAAAGCTGTTTCTGCAAGAAGCGAATTCTTATCGAAATTAAGCCATGAGGCGAAGACTCCTATGAATGCGCTTATAGGTTATTCGGATCTTTTGAAACAGGAAGATGTAAGTGGTGAGTTTTTTGAATTTTCAATGGGTATTAAAAGTGCTACAAACAGGTTATTGAATTTCTTCAATGACCTTATTGAGTTGTCAAGAATTGAGTCGGGACTTACGACACTTATTGAAGATGAGTATAAAACAGCAGAGTCGTTGAAATATGTAGTTAATAATGTAAGATATGATATAGAAAGCAAAGGTTTGGAGCTTCATTTGAGATTGGGGGAAACAGTTCCAACAGTATTGTATGGTGACAAGGTTCATATTCACCAGATTGTTTTAAATCTTATTTCTAATGCAATAAAATTTACAACAGAAGGATATATTTCCATTGAATTGGATGCAAATGAAACTGATATAATAGGCGAAAAAGGAAATAAAATGGTTGAAATTCTCTTTTCTGTTGAAGATACAGGTATAGGAATTAAGAAAGAAGATAGAGAAAAGTTATTTGAGGCATTTAGTCAGTTTAACAGTAACTCGCCTTATTCTAATCAGGGGGCGGGCCTTGGACTTATTATTTCAAAACATTTTTCGAACCTTATGAAAGGCGATATTTATTTTGAAAGTGAGTATGGAAAGGGTTCTAAATTTACTTGCAAGATACTTCAGGAGGTTGTGGATGAGACATTTCTTGATAGGAAATATGTTTCTGATTATGTGTTTAACAGCGATATGAAATTATCAGCACCTGAGGCAAAAGTATTGTTGGTAGATGACAGTGTGGTTAATATAAGTGTTGCTGCCGGACTTCTTAAATGGTTTGATATCGATGCTGAAACTGCAGGTGGAGGATGTGAGTCGGTTCAGCTTGCGAAGAAAAAGGAATATGACATTATTTTTATGGACCATATGATGCCGGGAGTAGATGGTGTTGAAGCGACAAAAATGATAAGGGATTTTGGTGGACATAATGCAAAAGTTCCAATTATAGCATTGACTGCCAATACTACTGATGAAGCAAGAATAATGTTTAAAGAAAATGGTTTGACAGATTTCTTGGCAAAACCTGTAGAGATAGATTCGTTTAAGGCTATTTTGGAGCGGTGGCTGCCAAGAGAAAAGATTGTTAGAGATACCAAAAGTAATAAAGCAAAGAATGTTCAAAAGGCATATGACAGTATTAACAGAGAAAAGTTTGAAAGCAAAGGAATCTTTGTAAATGAAGGTCTTGTATATTTTGCAGGAAATGTAAGTGCATATATAGATACATTAAAGTTGGTGTATAAAGAAGGGCAAGAAAATATAGAGAAATTGTATGAACATTTGGAAAATATGAATTTGAAAGACTATGGAATAATTGCACACAGTATAAAAAGTGTTATGGCTTCTATTGGTGCCAAGGGAATGTCGGAACAGGCGAAAAAACACGAATTTGAGGCTAAAGCAAAAAATTCTGGGTACATAGGTACAAATGGTAAGAAATTCATAGAGGAATATAAAGATATAATTAATTTTATTGGTGAAAATATAGAAATAGAAAGTGATAAGCCAGAACAGGAGTCTTGTGTTGTAGCAGATTCAACTGTAGATATATCAAGAATTAAAAAAATCATAGATGAAGCAATTGCTGATATAGATGACTTTGAATCGGACGCTGCTGTGGAAAAACTCAACAAATTAAAGGAAAGCTTGTAGAAATCTATATATAAAATTTATATAAAAAAACTTAGAGAAAAAATGAAAAAAGTTGTTGACAATCATTTGCGTATATGATATTATATCACTTGTGTCAAGCAGACATATGCGCGAGTGGCTCAGCGGTGGAGCACCTCCTTGCCAAG
>CAZESO010000069.1:0-9815 GCA_964515325.1 uncultured Roseburia sp.
TGGGTCAATGTACTGAGCCACCGAAATAGGGCTCATAAGCATACATGGACACAGCTTTCTAAGTAATGTTGGTATCTGATCAAATAATTTTCTAAGCGGAAGCATTCTTCCATTATTCTTGATAGCTTTCTTTAAAATACCCATTTCTGAGCTTGCCGCACTGGCTACACCTGAAGAAGGTATATTTGCCGATAATCTGGCAACAAGCTCCTGAATGGTTAACTTCTGATATTTATCAATAGTTTCCTTATACTGGGTAATCATATCATTGTACTGCTTACCATTAAAGTCAGCCAATCTTGTATCCTTGGCAATAGTACCAAGAGCCAATCCATAATAAAGATTTGCTGAGTAAGCCGCCATCAGATTATTGGCACTAATTTTACCATTCTTATATGCATCACTGACACACTGTAATCCTTCATTTATAATCTGTGCATCAATCTGATTAAATGTAACCTTATTTCTAAGTTCAGAAATATTTGCACTATATTTTTCTAACAATTGTCTGGTAACAGCAAACCAATCCTCACTATTATCCACACTTTCCAGATTGATAGAATACTTATCAGCAAAAACTTTCAAGCTGCTTACATAGCCATTTACTACATCCTTACATTTAATAAGCTTGTCACCTTCAACCGGCTTAGCCATAGCTGCCACCAAAATATTCTTATTATCCTGTGACATTGAATTCATAGCTTCATATAAAGTCTTTGTCTTATTTAATGCAGCATCCAACGCATCCCAATCGGTTGTAACACCCATAAACAAACCTGACAACAGACCTGTAACCTCCGTTGGTGCCAGCATAATTTCTTTCTTCTTGGCATTTACTGCACTTAATTCATCATATATTTTGGCAATGCTTGTCTTTGTAACATTTTCAGGTTGCTTAGCATAAAGCTTCATTTCCTTAACAAGCTTATTCTGTCCAAAGAATTTTGGAATAAACCAAGAGCACTCTGCCTGCTTCCATCTAAGCTTGGCATCTTCAATATTATAGTCAAATACAGCCGGCTCATATTGTGTATCAAGAGCATTCTTTAAATTGGCATAATCTTTTCCTGTATTTAGGAGATTTTGGACATTAGTAACCAAGCCACTATAATTCTGAGAATTCATTAAATCATTAAGCAACACCGCCTTATCATTTGTCACATCCACAATATTTAATAAATCCTCTAACATTTCTTTGCTTCTATCAGAAAGTCCTGACCATGCAAGAATTTCATCATAATTAGCCTTTGCTTCGTCTAATTTAGCAATAATTCCATTTAAATCTTCCTGTAATGCAGAACGAAGCTCGATAGAATACTCTTTTCCTTCATAGCCTACAAGCGGATGATAAACATACTCGCCAAGTTCTTCCAAGGCAACGCCATATTGTCTGATTAACTCATCCCATTTATCAACCTTTTCCTTGGTAACTGTTTCAAGGAATTCCTTAGAAAAGACTACCTTATCCTTCTCTTCTATATTTTTCTCAAACAATTCAATAGCTTCATATAAAGAGCTTCCGTATTCTCTCTTTAAATGAATTGCCTCAATTATGTAATTAAGTCCAATTTTAAGCTCCGCCAATTTATTTGCAGTTTCCTCATACTGCTCCGGCGACTTAATTTTACCAACTTCCAAAGACTTGTTTAACTCTGAAAGTACAGATGACTTATTTGTCTTATTTGAATGAAGCTCAAGACAGAATGGGTCAAGTCCAATCTTGGCAAGACGCTTCTGAACAACGCTTAAAGCCGCCATTTTCTCAGCAACAAATAAAACTGACTTTCCGTTATACAACGCATTTGCAATCATATTTGTAATAGTCTGAGACTTACCTGTTCCCGGTGGTCCGTGAAGAACAAAGCTCTGCCCTGCTGCCGCCTGAGCAATAGCCACCATCTGTGAAGAATCCGCCGCCATTGGCACTGCCATATCCTTCATAACAAGCCCTTCATCTAATTCTTCAGCTGTCAGCATATTTTCCAATGGTTCCCAACTCATTGAACCATTTATCAAGCTGTTAACAACCTTATTCTCCTTTAATTCATCAGCTCTGTTTCTAATGTCATTCCACATTACAAACTGACCAAATGAGAAGAGTCCAACAAACGCCATCTCCTCAATATTCCAACGTTTCTTGGCCATAATTCCCTGACGGATTGTATTATAAACAAGTGGTAAATCAATACCATGTTCATCCTCCGGTAATGGGTCAAGACCTGTAATATTTATGCCATAATCCTGTCTTAAATATTCAAGCAATGTAACATTAACCTGAGCCTCCTCCTGACGGCTACGGATAACATAGCCCTTATGCTTCATACTTCTCACAATATCTATAGGAATAAGCACAAGCGGAGCGTATCTTGCCTTTTCAGACACATCCGTTTCATACCAACGAAGAAATCCTAATGCAAGGAATAATGTGTTTGAACCATTTTCTTCCATACTTACCTTTGCTGCACGGTACAAGCCTTTAAGATTCTTCTCCAAATCAGCTTCATTTAAAAATGTTCTAATTCTAAAGCTCTTAAATTCTTCCGTAGCAATGCTTGTAATTAAATCCTTTTCATTTTCAATCTCGAAAATCTTAGAATCCTTTGGAGTCTGAGTCCATTCACTTGGAGCCTCCATAATTCTAAAATCCTTTCCATCGGATAATTTATCCTCAAGCTCGCCTAAGTTAGCTGTCATTATCTGGAACGCATTTTTATTAACACGGAAGTTAAGCAATGTATTTCTAAGACTGAAATCAAGAAGCTTTCTCTCCCAAATCTTCTGCTTTGTAATCGGCTCATTACTCTGTGCAACTCTGCCAACTAACGAATTATCAAGTTCTGTTGGTGCTTCATAATTCACCCACACTCTTCCGTTCTCGTCCACTTCTGTATTTGATGCATATCCTTCGCTTAACTGCTGTGGAATTGGACGAATTCCGCTACCGCGGCTTCTCTGCACATCAATTGCACATTCAAATTCATTAATATTATTTAAATGATCCTTACCATGCTTTATTGCCTTGTCAAAATCAACGGTCTTTCCATATACGAAATCCGTACATTCGACAAGCAGAATTTCCTCAGCACCTTCTGCAGTTCTTTTCTCAATGGCTGACACATCATCAATCATACAATCTGAAAATGTTTCTTCCTCCAGCCAGCATCCTGCAAATGCATGATTATTCTTAAATACAAGCAATGGATACAATCCAACTGCTTCAAGACATGACGCATAAAGCACTGCCAAATCAAGACAGGTACCCTGCTTTGCCTCCAACACCGTGTGTGGCAATCTTACTCTTTGTCCGATTTCTTCATAGCTTGCAGGCGGATTTGTATAAATAATATTCATCTGCTGCAATGCCGCATAAATTGCCGCCATCTGAAGCTTTACATTATTGGCATTTCTTGTCTGATACCCTGTAAATGAAGGATTCTGTGTCCATCCATTTAAAATGTCAGATGCAGCCTTAATAACTGTCGGTATCTGTGGGTGATTTGGCGTTACAAACGCTGTAATAATCTCCGGCATTATATTCAAGCCACTCCACTGATCAAGAGCCAACAGCTCTATTTCATTTACATTTTCATACAATTTCTCTTCGCCCTTGACTACTGAAACTGTAACATTTCCAATCATCTTCTCTGTTAAAGAAAATAAAAATTCACTCTTCATAGCAATTCTGACAGGGGCGATTTCCATAGACTGTCCTGCCTCAAGCTTAGGAATATTATAAACATACTCCTTTGCAAAATCCGGTTCAAATGTAATCTTCACATCAAGATTTTCCAAAATCTCTTCTGAATTATTTTCTACTACCAGATTTCTCACAATCGGCACATAATTCTGCTGCATAGCAAAATTAATGGTCTTTGTAATATTTCCTCCAACATTAATCTTGTTTACCACCGCATTTTCCATCATTTCCTCCATTCGCATTTCAATGCACATTCACACATTATATGTCATCTTCCACTTCAATTCCCATTTCCACGGCACGTTTAGCATATCCTTCCGTAAGTCCAAGGCTTGCCACCAATATCTTCTTGGCATATTTACCACCAAATCTATTGGCAACAGTCTCCAACTCGTAAAGTGCCATCTGTGTAACCTTGCCATTTTTACAGGATACAAATGTTGGTATGTATCCTTCAAGCAACATTACATCAACTTCATTTTCCACGCCATCATCTGCGTCTCCAACTTCGCCATCCCAGTTAATATTGACACCGGACTTACAATCAGAATATTTACCTGTATTTTTCAATGTATAAAATGTTCTAAGTTCGAGAAGGGTTCCAGCCTCAATAATGCATTCTTTGATAAGCTCGTTCTTGTATTCAAATATTAATTTGCCACTTTCTTTTCTGATATTTTTTATAACCTCAGCATCAGTAAGCATGTCAAGATATTCTTTAAATGCTTCGTAAGAACCCACACCCTGAGTGTTGTTTGCCAAGGAATGTAATTTCTTATCCCATATAGCTACGCGTGTACTGGTTTCTTCATATTTTGTACACCCTTTAAACACAGCCGAAATGCAATTCCATCTCTTATGATCCTTCTTTGCGATATACCACATAACCTCTGTGTCTTTTTCGAACTCTTTTGACTCCAGCTCTCTTCTTGAAAAAGCTTCTTCCTTATAATCAATGGCACCACCATGCATCTCCACAATTGTATCAAGAGAAAGTTCAATTTTTCTTTGCTCAACTAATGTATCAATTCTTTTACCGCCATTGTCATTCAAGGTCTGAACTTCGCCTGTCTTCATATCAAATCTATGCATTGGCAATTCATATCTCGCTGAAAGAATCCCCATTGCCACAAGCTCAAGTTCTTCGCCACCTGTCAATTCAAAAAAACATTGATTTCCTGCTTTGTATTCATTCTTAATGACTTTTTCCACAGCCTCAACAATTTTGTCAAGATTATTTCTACAAATCTCAACGAATTCCACATTGTCTACACCACAAATGTTCCTAAGACTTTTAGCTGTAAGCTTTTGCTTTTCAATTGTCATATCATCGCTGTAACCAAAATATATAACCTTATCCATCTTGAAATTAAGACAAGTTACAAGATTTTCTATTGGTTCTACATCAAAGAATTCAATATCAATATTCATTTCTACGCTCCATACTTCTTATGTTACTAAAATATACATTTTAGCATTTGCACAAACATACCAATATTTTATCGCAAATATCAGTATTTCACAAGTCATTCATCAATAAGCTTTATTATACTTTTACATTTTTCAGCATCTACTTTTACTACAACATCATCTGAACCTTTATTTTCCATTATGACATATCCCTCAGGATACACAACCATATCTGTGTCTATGCCATTTTTATCCAAAAATTCCACTTCATAACTTGTGTAAGTTTTTAATTCTGGAAAATCTGTAGCCTCAGGATCAATAAGTGCTCCTTCATTTAAAGCAGCTAAAAATTCCGTAACCTCCTCATCTTTCATGGATAGCTCAATTTTGTATGATTGTTCAAATTTACTGCCTCTCACATACTTTGAATCGCTTAAATGCAATTTATCTTCAAATAATTCCTGACCTTTCTTCATGATAATATCATTTAAACATTGATAAATTCTTATATGTTTATCACTTGTTCCATCATCCCAAATAAATTCCTCAAAAATACAAACTCTAAATTCTTCATCATATCCATTTACTTTATATAATGTTTTCTCTTCTACAACCTTTATCTTTTCCTTATCTGTAGAATAGTCTCCCACTACATTTTGATACACTGTACAAAGCTCTTCTCCAATCATAGAATCTATATCCACTTTTATACTTCCATCTATACTGGTACTATAAAAGTCATTTGAAACATACACCCTTCCATCATATTCCAACAATGTATATTCATAAATTCCACAAATGTTTTTATTGTATATAGGCTTTGGATTTATTGCCTGATAATACACTCCATCTTTAACTGTGCTTGATTTGCCAAAATGTTTATCCAAATACGAAACTGTTTTCTTTATAACATCTTCATAGAAATTCATATTATTTACACGAACCTTAAAAACCATATCATCATATAACACAAGCCACTGTTCAATGGTTGTATCACCATTTTCGTAGTAATAATAAACCTCATTAGCTTTCCACATTTGTCCCCAGCTGCCATATACATCTTTAAATCCTATATCAACCCATTCCTTAACATATGAATCAACAATTTTTGTATTTTCTGACATTAAGAGCTCAAACTCCAACTTTACATTTTTCTTACTATTATCATGATAAGCTGTTTCTGTCCAGCGATAAATCGTCCCAAAAGGTGATGAAACTGTAGAACTTTTTCTTTCACTCTCCTCAAGCTCTGTTAAATCTATACCAAGCTCTTTGTAACCAAAATATATTTCATCACCAGACTTAGTAGATAGAATTTTAATCAATACAACAGTGACCACAGTCATTATCACTGCTAATATGTTAGCTATCTTATATTTCTTTGTATCCTTTTCTTTCTTAAAAGCAAAAAAATGTAAAATACTAATAATAGCAATGGCAATTACACCTAATGGTATCACCAATAAATATAAATTTTCTATCAGCAATTCTGCAAGATTCATCCCCCTGCCCCCCTATCTAAACTTCAATACAGTCACCGAATGTGGGGCAAATGTATATTTAAGCTGATTATCATTTACACTTAACTCACATTCATTTGGCTTAATCTTATCCGGCTCTTCAAATGTATTCTCTGCTCCAAGCTCATAGCCTGCCAATGTTATAGCTGTAGCCCATGTCTTAGCATCACCTTCAAGACTTAAACTAACTTCCTTTGCATCTCCTGTAAGATTTACAGCTTTAAGAATTGTCTCACCCGATTTTTCATCCACACTTGCTGTAATATAAAGTTCTTCAAGCTCAGGTAATCTGTCTGTTGTGTCATTCCACATCACACCATTTACATATGTCTTAATATTTCTTCCTGAAACCTCAAGCTTTAATGTATACTCAATATCCTCTACATGGAAAATTCTATGTGAGATAACTGAACCACGGTCATTAGCAATTGAAGAAATATTACAATCCCAATTGTCCCAACCGCCGAAATCCCACATAATCATATTCTTAGAGTCAGTCTTTCCAAAGTTAATCTTTAGTCCCTTACGACCTTTGCTTCTCTTGAAATTAAATTCAATATTATATTCCCTGCTATCAATTTCTCCAATAACATTTTCCTTATTATCCTCAAAAACATCAATATCATCAGCATTTACAACATTTCCTGTTACCTTATCAGTTATCTTAATGTTATAAATCTTACCTTCAACATCATTTCCTGTGATGGATATTTTTCCGGAAATATTTTCTTTATCAACAAGCTTAACTATTTCATCCAAACCTTCTGTTTCAAACTTAACAGCAGAAGTTCCCTGACTTTCCATAAACATTTTCTGCACATGATAGTTGGCTGTCTTCATAATCATATGATTATTGAACCAAAGCATATCAGGCTTCCAGTTTACATAGTCCACATTGGCAAGCATTGGTGCATAGCAGGCAAGTGCCACAGCCTTTGAACGTTCAAGATGTGTCATATACGCTGCCTCAACAATAGCATTGTAATATGTATTACCCCAAGAAGCGTACTCACCCAAGAATACCTTTGGACCATTTTCATCGAAATCCTCATAATGATGCATATTTGCAAGGAACCATTCAGGGGATGAATAGTAATGTTCATCAACCATATCCGAGCCATACTTCTTGGCAGAAGTCCAACCTGCATCATAACCTTCACCAACAGCAAAAGGACCTGCTGTATTTATAATAGTTATATCAGGATATTTTTCTCTAATCGCGTTATGGAAATATGGGTATCTCTCAAAGAAGCCATCACCAATTTCCTCATTACCAACACCAATATATTTCAAATTAAAAGGTTTTGGATGACCCATTTCTGCTCTGATTGCACCCATCTTAGTATCGACATCGCCATTGGCAAACTCAATTAAATCAAGTGTTTCCTCAATCCATGGACCAAGTTCATCTACCGGTACACCCTCACCTTTATGTGGATTAAAACCGCCCGGAACTACAGGAAGTGGCTCAGCACCAATATCCTCACTAAAGCAGAAATATTCATAATAACCAAGACCAAGTGTCTGATTGTAGCCCCAGTTATTTCTCCAGCTTGGACGCTCTTCCACCTTGCCCAAGGTACGTTTCCAACGATACATAGAATTTCTGTCCTGGTCATTCAAGCTACCATCATGTGTAAGACAACCACCTGGAAATCTCATAAATTTTGGCTTCATTTCTTTAAGTGCTTCCGCTATATCCTTACGAAGTCCACCTTTTCGTCCCATAAATGTATCCTGTGGGAACAACGAAACCATATCAATTTCATACTGACCTTCTTCAAATTCAATCATAAGTCTTCCACTATATGTTGTGTTTGTTCCTTCAAGAACAGCTTCATATTTGGTCCATTCTTTACTTACAATTTCAATCTCTTGTACCTTTGTATTGACAAGTTTTTCTTCATTTACAACAGAAATTTTTATTCTTTTTACATTTTCCTCTTCATCATTTGCAACATTTCTTGCAAAAATCGAAAAATCATATTTATTGCCAGCTTCAATTACAATACCTGTATTAAACCCTAGATTTAGTATGTAGCCTTTATCCTTAGAATCCACCTTAAGGTAATGCTTATTATCAGGATGAATCGGAGCTTCATCACACACTTCCCACTGCACATCATCCGACTTCTCCCATGCCATAAGGGGATGATAATCATGTCTGTCTATCTTATCAAACTCAAACGAACGATTCTGCACTAATTCCGCATACAAACCACCATCTGCCGCATGATTAATATCCTCAAAGAATAAACCATATAAATCTCCTAAGTTTTTGTACTTCTCATTTTGGTAAATTTTAATTGTTTTCATATTTCCTCCTTCTATATCAAGGCATGTTGCTACATTAGGTTGATTAATGTTACAACTGCCTCTCTCATCACTTTTGCTATATCATCATGTATCACCAAATCGGCATTCTTATCCGCTTGGGTTTCAGTCTTGTTAATAAGAATCAGATTGTCTCCGCCAAAATACCTCAACAATCCTGCTGCCGGATAAACCACTAATGATGTACCTCCAACAATAAGTGTATCTGCATTCATTATGGCATTAATGGCACCATCAACTGTTGCATCATCAAGTCCTTCTTCATAAAGAACAACATCCGGTTTAATTATTCCATCACATTTACTACATTTCGGTATACCTTCTGAATTTCTAACATACTCGCCATCATAAAATTCATGACAGCTCATACAATAATTCCTAAGTACCGAACCATGCAATTCATATACCACTTTACTTCCGGCCGCCTGATGCAATCCATCAATATTCTGGGTAACCACAGCCTTTAGCTTGCCCATTTCTTCAAGCTTTGCAAGTGCCTTATGACAATCATTAGGCTTTGCATTTGGATATACTAAATGCTCCTTGTAAAACTCATAAAACATTTCTGTATCCTTTACAAAAAATGTATGGGACACCAATTCTTCCGGTGACAGATTTCTCTTATATTTCATACTGTATAATCCATTTGCACTTCTAAAATCAGGTATGCCACTGGCAGTACTGACACCTGCTCCACCGAAGAAAACAATGTTTTCGCTTTGTTTTAAAATTTCTGATAATTTATAAATTTGTTGGTCCATACTACACCCCATTTCTTCCACATCAAAATATACATTAAGTATATCAATATATCAGTAATAAATCTACAAAAAAAGAACGACTCTTTACAAAAT
>CAZESO010000070.1:0-9630 GCA_964515325.1 uncultured Roseburia sp.
CGAGATTTATTAACATCTTCTGCATCCGGCTGAACTAATCTTAAAGTAGCATGTGTTAAATACTCATTTATCAAATAGCGATTATCTAAATAATCATATATACGCTTACACACTCCATATTTTTCATTATCTTTAAACTCTTTTAAAATATAACTTTTGGAATGTTTTCTCATTGTTTGATATTCAACATTAGTAATAAGTGTAACTCTAGGTGTTAACTTATCAGCAAGTTTTGCCAACTTGTCAGCTGACATTGTTACAATACCACGAACAACTTTATCACACTCACTCTTGTAAAATTCATCATGACCATATTCTGAATAAAACTTCAACCTAGCTAAATCGACATAGTTCCAACTACACTCTTTATAACATTCTTCGTAAACATATAGATCATATCTGTTTATCAATCCATTGAAAAACCATACACTAAAAAACCATGGTTTATAAGTCTTCTCCACTACTTCTTTAGATTTCAGATAAATTCTTACAAAACATTTATCAGAGCGTCGACCCATACAAATATAATCGTTTTCGTATTCGTCGTTAGGTTTAAACTCATATTCATAATGAATCCTTTTAAATCGACTAACATTCATCTTTACAAAATTATCTATTCTGAAGAACTGACTAGGATTCTGTAAGTAATTTGAGTGCCAGCAATAATCGACACGATTTTCTTTAACTTCTAATATAGTCAAATCAAAGTAATCTAATACCTTTTTAACTATAGCAAATGATTTTTCAAATGCTTTAGTTGTTCCAAGCTCCCAAAGAGGATACGATCTTATCTGAACTATTATCTCACTTGTCACAGATTCATCTTCATCATCTTCCATTCCTGGAACAGTATCAGCTATAAAAATATCAAACATTTCAGGAACTTCTAGACAAATATTGTAGTAAAAGCCAAAACGCAAATTTACAAAATTCAAAACTTCCGTAACTTCTGGAATGTTTAAAGTAACACATGTATCAAAGCCTCGTTCGAACTCTGCAAAATACTCACGAAATCTCTTTACATGTATATCATCAGAATGTTTAGTCATATCATTGACTAACTTTATTGAGTAATAAAATGTATCAATGCTATGCAAAAACTTCTGACGCTTATAATCAAAATAATATTCTGCATCAGCAGGACTCATTTCTTGATAAATCATACTATCAATTATTCTTTTTTCGTTAATAACAGACACCTCACTTTAGTTAATTAAAGTTTTTGCTAAAAGTGCCATTTGAGCAAATTTTTTTATTGCTTTCAAAGCCTTGTATTTACAACTTTTTTAACTGTTTTTTTATGTATTTTCAGACCACCTGTTAGAAACCCGTGGTCACGAGCGATTTCGCGCCGTGTCGCATACAGCGACACAGGCGGCGGTTTCGCCCAAATCTTGCGCAAAATAACGCAACTATGTTACATTTCTTATCATTTTTATAATGAGAAGAACTACAAGCACGAATATTAATACATTCGAACCTTTTAAACTTGAAACCATATTTACCAAATATGTAAAGAAAGCAAATATATATTCAGCAAATCCAAAAAGAACATTTACTAAATTCGCTAATGTTTCCATTATCCTTTCACCAGCTTTCTAAACTTCCTGGTTGTTCCGGCATTGAAATATGTTCCATTATCATTACCTTGAAGTTCGAGAACTTCTGCATCAGATAAGAGATCACCTGATTCTTGTTTACGCTTAATATCTTCAACAATAGCCGAAGTATCATAAGCTTTATAAAGCCAATTAGGCACAAAATATCTGTACAAACGAGATTTAATATATTGTAAATTAGTAACATACTCTAAATCGTAAGCACTTACTATTTTTACTACCTCACTTCTCCAGAACTTTGAACACATATGAACTTCAGAAGTAATCTGTCTGATAAGAGCATCAATCTGATTAAATCTTTGAGCCGACAAGATCATGCCGAATTTTCTATGTCTACATGTCAACATGGAATTAAGCAGCGTTGTACTAATATTAGTCTTGAAGTTCCTGCTATTAAATTGAGTAGAAGCTTCATCGATGAATACAATACCAACATCTGTCGCAGATAATTTATTATGAAACTCAACAATCTGTTGACAATCAGACAAATATTCATATTCGATATTAACCTTGATTAATCCAAAGAACTTTTTAAACGGTTTAAAATGGACATTTGATAAAATCAAAATACGCTGCTTAACAAACTTCTTCTGTTCTTTATCCCATACTTTCTTATTATTGTATCTTCTATAGAGCCGGACAATCTTCCATACGGATGATAATGTCTTACCACATCCAAAAACCTGATCGTTATCAGAACAGAAAGCGATAATTTTGCCAAAAAATGGACACTCATTCTTCTTCATGTATCTAACACGAGCATACAAATCTATCACAGCGTACCAGGTCGACTTAAACGGATGCAGGACGATGTTTCTTAAATGCGGAAACATGTACAACGCAAGCACAAACAAAAATAAAGCTATTAACTCTGTCATTTTCTACTTGGAAGACCTCCTCTCGTCCAGTCAAATATCATTCCCATGAAACAGATCACAACAATATAAGTCAAAAATAATTCAATTGTCTGAGTACCAAACTCGACACCTTCAAAAATATTCATTACTTGTTATGCACTCCTTTCTTCAAAAAAATATAAGTAAACCAAAGACCAACTACACAAACAGCGAATATACTCATCATTAACATCAAGTTATAGATCATGACAAGAACTTCAACCTCTGTCACAGATGCAGCGTCTTCTATAAATTTAAAAACCACAAAATCACTCCTAACAATGCGAAAACAATAACACAACTTACAATCGCGCTATATAATGCATCATGTAATAATTCAATAACAAACTTCATAACTAACCTTTAAATATGCCTGAAATAAGATAAACAATTGCACCTGCGATACATGAAAATACAATCATATCCATAAATGTAAAAGTATAACCTGCAAAAGTAATGCTTAAAGATCCAATTTTCAAAACAGTACTAAATAATAATTCAATTACTTGCATAACACACCTACTTCATCAATATCTTTACAAAACATAAAATGATAACAGCTACTATTCCGGATCCAATCAAAATTACAAATTCAGGGGGCATAAATTCAAATGTTTTACCCATTAAAGCAATAAGACCATTCTCACCAAGAAGACCGAATCCGGAAAATATGAATCCTAAAAAGCTGAAATCACCGGATAAAAAACTAGTATCAACTCCATCAGAAACATCAGCTCCGGTATAACTATCATTTTTTGTAATAAAATCTAATGCATCTTTTTGTATAACTGCATCATTCTCCAGGCTAACACCAACTTTATTACCATCTGGATCTAAAACAAAATAACCATAGTTATCTTTATTAGGATCATATGTAAAATTAATAGAATTAGATTCACCACCTACTTGCCAATAATTATAGATATATCCGGTAATACAACCAGTATCAAAATTATTTATAGGCTCTAATGATATAGCATATTGATTACGACGATAATAATCTAATGTAACAACTTCAAAATCTGTAATGTCAACAACATCACCTGCAGCATCATAATAAATATATTTATACTCTATAATGGTATTCATGGAGCCATCATCTATTACATTTATAGACAAATCCGTAAAACCTGTTGAGTTCTCATAATATAAATAAGCATTGTTTTCTTCTGAAGCTTTATAAATTGAAAAATTGTTAACCATTGAAACATCAACCAAGTCCTCAAAATTATATAAATATGAAATATCTCCTGTTTGTAAATATAAAAGTGCATTTTCTTCACTTGAAGCTATTGGTTGCGTACATTCCTGATCATATCCATAATATTCAAGTCCTTCGTCAGTAAAATAATACTCTGTTGAAGTATCTGGAGGAAAGATACGAGCATAACCACCTATAGAATTATAATGCGTGCCTAATTTACTATACTCAAATTCGACTAATACATCATCTACAAGCTTATACGCTCGTAATTTATAATAACGAGCATCACCTACATCAACCAAAACACAAACAGTATTCTGCGGATAAAAACATATATTACCTCCATTATCATACGAATGACCACAATAATTAAAATATGTAAAATCTACATATTTTGAAAATGCCTGATTTATTACACCATGCATATATTGAAAAGTACAATTTTCTATTGTAGCCAAATCATCAATTTGTATTTCTTCATCAACATTCCAATGTTCAACTACATTAGCATAAACTTCACTTGTCACAGAACATATAAGCAATGAAAATACAAGTAAGCAACACAAACAATAATAACTCTTCAATAACTCTCACCTTCCTTTCAAAAAAATAAAGGATGTAATTTATAAATACATCCTTTATTAACATTAATGTCTGAATCCATGAAATACAGCCATGCCAACAGGGATTACTGTACCACCTACTAAAACAATAGCAAGAACTGGGTTCTGCATTCCAAAATTAATTACAGAGCCTGCTACATCAAGAATTACATCTACTGCACTAGATACATTCGAAAATGCAGTTGATGTTGAAGTATCATCAGCTAATGCTGTCATTGATGTAACTACTACCATTGTAGCAGTTGTAGCAACTACAGGAGCTTTAGCTTTAAATTGTGCAACCTTTGCTCTAACTTTGTCTTTTAACTTCATGTCTTTTCTCCTTCCTTATCCACTTTTATATGTAAAATGAGCGCTTGCTCTATTTACCTTTTTTTGAACCTGAAGCTTTAACTAATGCGTCTTGTTCCTCTTGTGTTGCTTCTCTAACAGGAATATTAGGACCTTCAGGTCCATCAGATTCTACTGACACAACAAGTACATCAGAATTTGATTCTTCTTCAAATAGAACACCATCTAATTCTAATGAGATACCTTTACCAGTATCGCGCATTACAAATACTCCAGTTGCCATAATTGGCAAGCCTTTCATTTTAGCAACTGCATGGAACTCAGGAGCCATAGACTTCTTTATCGGAATTCGTCCACACTGTTGAGTTTTTTCATCGTACTTAATTTCAGTTACATCACCAGTAACATACCACATGGTGCAACCTTGGTTGTATACTTTGTTGTTATCATCTGCCATACTCCAAGGCTTTCCAACGCTTAAAATTGTTATTGGTTCCTTAAATTCTCTGTTCATCATGTTATCCATTTCTTTTTTCCTTCCTAGTCTATTATTTATTCGTGTAGCGACCACTTACACTCGTTTATCTTAAACGCTCATGCGCTTAATTCGGTTGTTTATTATTTGTGTACCATTCCAACGCTCCTAAATCCTCTCTGCCCATCTCCTAAAGAGGACTTTAATTTCATGGTTCATCATTGTGTTGGGGTAAGAAAAATTACAATTTTGCCATTTATACGGCAAAATATTAATTTTTCTCTTACGCCCTATTCCTACCCCTTGAAAGTTATATAAATGCTTTAATCTATGAGGGGATAACCATAACGGGCGTTCTAGTTTTCATAATATCTATTCAAAACTTCTTTAGCTGTCATTTCGTCAAACAAATATCTCAACTGTCCCAATAATTTCTCTTCTGTCTTCTTGGTAACATTTGCATCCTTAACAGCCTTATGAAGAAATGCTCTTATAATGTCATTAAATGCTGAACTATCAACCATTCTGCAAAAATCATCATTGTCACAAGTTGCTAAAAAGTCATATATTTCAATATCTCTCTTTGCCTGTTCTTCTGTTATAGTTCCATCATTAACAAGTTTTCTGTAGCTGTCTGCCATCATTTTAAATCCGTTCATATTATTTCCTCCTAGTCTATTGCTCTCGCCGATCGTCGACCACACGACCTATATACTTCATATGTTCTACTTTTGCTCGCGGCGCGTTAATCAAACACGAATGCCTTTTTTGTGCGCCGGAAGTCTTCAACGCGAAATCATTTTGACTACCTTTAGTAGCCGATACGCGTTGCGTTCGGGTCTCCCTGCGATGCTACTGCTTCGCGCAAACCTTTTATTCGTTGGCGCAGGTCCGACCTTAAACTGTGAGATTAAGGTTGAACTATACTAATCAGCCTTTAACGCTGCAGCATTTTGTAGGTTTTGAATTTAGAAAGCCTTTCATATGCTTTTTAACTGCAATCATTTATGCTACGATGTTTTAGTGACTTTTTGATGTGCTTTAAACTAAACCCTAAACCTTTGAATTTGGAAAACCTCTGGAGATTTTAAACTGTCTAAGCAGGATTCCCTTTACCATTTCGCATGACTTTTTTACCTGAAACAAACCAAATTCAAAAAATGTGTGAAATAGGTATCTATAAAATACCCATAAGTACAACAAAGATATCTATTGAATATTTACATCAAAATTGTTATAATTATCTTGGATTATATAAAAAAACAATTTTAGTAAGCATCAATAGATGTCTATGTTCATTTACATATTATCACACATTATTTTTGATGTCAATAGATGTCTACTAAATTTATAGGAGGATTATGGGACAATATAAAAATAAAGCCTATTCTTTAAGACTAGACAAAGACATAATGGACAAAATAAGAGCTATAGCAGAAAAAGAAGATAGACCATTAAGCAAACAATTCGAAAGAATAATCAAAGAATATCTTGATAAATATGAAAAAGAACATGGAAATATTACAATTAACATCGAATACAACAAAAATATAAATTTATAGGAGTCAAAAAATGTGTGAAAAAAAAGAAACTAAAAAAACAAAGGAACAATTAACTTTTGAGGAATACATGGAAAACGAAGATAATGATAATTTATCTGAAGAAGATAAATTATGCATGTATGATGAAAGACAAATAAATAAATTCCTTAACAGAAGCATATTTTAATAAACCAAAAGAGATAGATATCATTAGGTGTCTATCTCTTAATCAGGGTGTCCAGGGTTCGAACCCCTGATCGCGCACTAGAAGTACTTTTTTGAAGACGAACGAGCTTTGGGAAGGTGCTTTTTTTGTGTGAAACAATGAGTCAAATGCCACGCTTGCGTGGTGTAGAAAAATAATAAAAGCAGATACCTTTGCTTGCAAGGGGGAACTGCTTTTTTATTTTTCTGCGACTGCGTAAGCAGGCATTTGACGAATGTCGCAGATACTCAAATTTGCAAAAGTGAGTACCTACAGCCCAAATGCTTTCGTATGGAGAAATTATAAGACAAAAATCGCCATAAAATGCCTTGCTTTTTCCCTCAAGCTCATCAATTTCTGCATAGAGAAAATTTCGCCATGACAACTCGCCCTCAAAACACTCCCCACCACAGCAACTGCTACTACAGTACGAAAACAAGGGCTGCGCACGCCCAAAAACCACCACCAAGCACAAATCTGAAACTTCCCCGATTACAGCTCCCCCCTCACTTCACCACAAAAAAGACCCGCGGCCTAAGCCTCGGGTCAATGAAATATTGAACTAATTTGTTCCATTCGTAAATATACTAGCCAATGGTGAATCTGCTGGCAAGATAAGTGTCTTGTTGCCACCTGTCATTGTAAGCTTTGCTGCATCTAAAGCTCTTACGAAAGAGTAAAAGTCACTACGACTTGCATCGTTATATGCTGCTGAAAGAGTCTGCATGTATAATGCTTCACCTTCCGCCTTTATCTGCTCTGCCTGGGCCTCTGCTGCCGAAATCATAATAGAAACATCCTTATCAGTTGTGTTCTGAATAATCTGAGATTCAGCTGCACCTTCTGCTGTATACTGAGCTGCCATCTGCTCTCTTTCAGAAATCATACGGGCATATACTGCTTCTTTGTTGTCATCCGGCAAATCAAGATGTTTTGTATCAACACTGACAATCTCAATACCATACTGTTCCATTGATGTACCAATCTTGGCCATCATATTCTTGCTAAGTTCATCTCTGGCACTGATAATCTCTGTCTGAGTAAGACCACCAATAACCTCCTTTAAAGCATTATAAACAGCTGTATCTATTCTGCTCTCTGCATTTGCTACAGATACGCTAAGAGTCTTGGCAAACTTGAGAGGGTCAGATATTCTCCATACAACATAAGTATCTGCAACCATTGTCTTCTTGTCTTTTGTAATAACCTCTGATGTAGCAAGATCATATAACATATCACATTTAGGAAGTGTATCTGTTTCCTCCACAAAAGGAATCTTAAATGAAAGACCTTCCTCTTCGATAACTCTGTCAACCTTACCAAACACCCTTACAAGCTTGTACTCATTCTGATGTGTTATGACCATAGAAGATAACAAAGTAATGATACCCACTACCACTACGATTGCTATTGTGATTTTTAAAGTTTTTTTCTTATCCATTACTGTTCCCCTCCTGTCTGCACTCCGTAGCTTGCAAAATCGTCAAGTGGCAATAACTTCTGTGTTGTACCATCGCCACTGTCTATTATAACCTCCAAAGATGGAAGTATCTCTTCCATTGCCTCATAGAACATACGCTGCTTTGTAACCTCAGGAAACTTAATGTATTCCTCATAAAGAGCGTTAAATCTGGCAACCTGACCTGTAGCTTCGTTTACTCTTTCCTGCTTTGCAGCTTCTGCCTCCTGCAAAATCTTGTCAACTGCTGCCTCCGCTTCAGGAATCTTTTCATTCTTATACTTATTGGCATTATTAAGTGCTGTTTCCTTACCCTGCTTTGCAGTTTCCACAGCCTTAAATGCTTCCATAACTGCTGATGTAGGTGGTTCAGCATCCTGCATTGTAATGTTTACAAGACTGATACCTATAGGATTAGCTTCAAGCTCAGCCATAATCATAGTCTTGATTTCCGCTTGAATCTCAGCCTTTCCAGTTGTAAGAACATCATCAACGGCCGAATTACCAATTACTGTTCTTATACAGCTCTGAGCAATATTTTTCAAAATAAGAACCGGGTCTGTAGATGCATACAACGCCTGAATAGGATCTGATACTCTATACTCAATAAAAAAGTCAACATTAACAAAATTATAATCCGATGTAATCATCAACGATTCTTCCTCAATTGGTGCACCTGTGTTAATGTCATACCCAATAGAAAGACCTTTGATTGTTGTATCAACCTTTTTAACATTCTGTACAAATGGTATCTTAAAATGAAGTCCCGAATCCGAAACTGTCTTTGGCTTACCAAATGTCAGAAGTACCGCCTGCTCCTGCTCCTTAACCTGATATGTGGAATTAAAAGCCAAAATTGCAACAATGATAACTGCTACAATTATCAGCACAACCTTCTTGATGGCTTTTGTATCGCTCATATCAATAACTCCATCTTTACTTATCTTCATTTTTCCTCCAATCTGAACCATAAACAAAAATTAATTCTGTTTATACTCAAGCCCCATAAACCACCTACACGGCAGCCTATGAGGCCTGTGTCCTTAAACTATTTTCTGTTGTAATTGATGAGACAGCCCTTCAAAATAATATCTCTCTCATCATCAGTCAACTCACCCATCTTCAATGTAAACTCTTTCATTCCCTCTTCATTAACTACAAATGCCTTCATTTCAGAAGCCTTTTCCTTGATAGCCTTCACTACATCCGGAACGAAAATGAAATCACCATTTTCAAATGGTAAAGCTTCGTCTTCGAAAATAAATGGAAGCATACCCCAGTTAATAAGGTTTGAACGATATCTCTTTGTAGCATATT
>CAZESO010000071.1:0-9596 GCA_964515325.1 uncultured Roseburia sp.
TCTCATCAGCAGAGACGGCGCTTGTTACTGTAAACAAATTAAGGATTAAAACACTTGCAGACGAAGGAAACAAAAAAGCTCAGACTTTAATGAAAATAACTGAAAATTCAGGTAAGATGCTCAGTGCAGTATTAATCGGAAATAATATTGTTAATATTTCCGCTTCATCACTTGCAACAATTTTCACCCAAAATGTATTTGGTAATTATGCAGTTAGTATCTCAACAGGTATATTAACTCTTGTAATTTTACTTTTTGGCGAAATTACACCCAAGACTTTGGCTACAATCCATTCAGAGCCACTTGCAAAGTTTTATGCACCAATAATTTGGGCTCTTATGTGTATTCTTACCCCAGTTATATTTTTAGTAAATAAATTGTCTTCTTTCTTTATGTTTATATTGAGAGTTGACCCAAATAAAAAGGGTAATACTTATACCGAAACTGAACTTCGTACAATTGTTGATGTCAGCCATAAAGAGGGTGTCATTGAAACAGAAGAACGTGAAATGATTAAAAACGTTTTCGATTTTGGTGATACTGTTGCCAAGGACATTATGATTCCCAGAATTGATATGTGTATGGTAGATGTAACTTCAACCTACGAAGAACTTATGGAAATTTTCAGACAAACAAAATATACTCGTTTTCCCGTATACTCTGAAAATACAGATAATGTTATCGGTATCATTAATGTCAAAGACATTTTATTGTACAAACATAGTGAAGGCATCTTTAACATCAAGAACTTTCTCAGAAAGGCTCACTTTACTTATGAATTCAAGAGCCTTTCCGAGCTTATGATTGAAATGAAAAAAAATTCAATCAACATAACCATAGTTCTCGATGAATATGGCGCAACAGCCGGTCTTATCACAATTGAAGACCTTGTTGAAGAAATAGTAGGTGACATCAGAGATGAATATGACTACGACGAAGAAGATGAAATCAAAGAGGTTAATGAATTTGAATATCTTGTTAATGGTCAGGCTAAGCTTAATGATCTTTCAGAGATTCTTCCTACTGCTTTAGTATCAGAGGATTATGATTCAATCAGCGGATTTATCATTGATAAGCTTGAAAGATTAGCAAACGAAGGCGATGAAGTCATTCATGAAAACATCAGACTTGTAGTTGAAGAAATGGTTAAAAATCGTATTGAAAAAGTTCGTATTTATGTAACTTCAACTGAGGACAATGAGGCTGAATAATTATTCATCCAGCTTAATTGTAGCTGCAGACAGATAACTGTTTTTATAAACAAACTCACTTGTCATAAAATTATATCCACAATAGACGATAATCAATGTATTATCGTCTATTGTATTTTTATAGCTTTCTCCATCATTATATGCAAAAAGAGGAATCTCCCCTGTTCTACTTTCTATTATATTGGAGATTATGTCTACCCTCTCACTATGGGATGCATCCTCAAAGCAAACCTTTTCCTGCCATTTACCTTTATCATATATATAATATCCACTTTCGTCTATGTAAATAAATCCCATAATATACTTTTCTACCATTTCTCTCATATTGCTTTTCCCATAAAACAACACTGACATTTCTTCAAAAACATGATTTGATACAGTCTGCAAATTCACTTCTTTTGTACCATTTTCATCCACCCCTTCAAAGCCGGCCTGTAAACCATCCACTACTATTTCATCCATATTGACATTTAATAACATTTGAGAAATCTGTGTTTCATTAACTGCTTTAATTCTCAAATCATTATATACAAACAACCCAAAAACAATTGCTCCAAACAAAATACAAAAATCAGTAAGCTTCATTTTTCACTGACCCTCCATAACAACCAACCAGATTTCCTTCCTTGTCTTCAATATAAATATTCAAATAGTCATTTTTATTAAGATAATATACTCCTGTATTCTCCAACGATTCTTCAATACTACTTTTATAATACATAACATTAAAATACTGCGGCTTTTGACTTTCCTCGTCATATGTATGAGTACAATGAGTAATACTTATATTGTAGTTTCCAGAAAGTGAATATATCCTGTTACACATGTTATTATACTGCTCTTTATCTATAATCCCGGTGTTTCTAAAATTATCAACATTATATATAATCTCAGATATTATATATGTCTGCTCCAATCTATTTACATTTTCTGTATATAAATATACCGGAATCAGAAACATTTGAACTGCACAAATAAATATTGCAACAACTTTACCAAACGAATCCTCCACCTGCCACCTCCACTATTTTCTCATATGTTACATCAAAGCTCTTTTGTAATGCTATAAGTATAGTCATTGCAGCTACAAATGTGAAAACTGCAAATACCATATAAACTGCCTTAAGACTTTCTTCCACTTAATCACCTCTTTCTAGTTTTGCTGAAGAAACTCAATTCCCGTAATCACGTTATTTCCGTCCTTTACAACTCTTCCCTTGAAGTTTCCATATGGATTAATATATGTATCCTTAGCACTATCAAGCGCCATATTGTATGTATTGTCATTATCTGCCAGATAATTTCCATTATTTAAATCAAACTCAGAATTGTAATATGTTGTACTCTTGCCTGTTTTTACATAAATTCCTATATTATCATCAGCATATTTCCTTATGACATTTAATACTTCACTGCCAGATACAACCGCTCCATCATAAATTGTTTTGTCTCCTGCAGCAAATTCAGAATTCAGGCTTCCTATCTGATTTACTCCATTTGTTGCTGTGTCCTGTGCCTCTCTTGAAATAAAAAATCCCAATGACACTACTAAACATGTAATAATCGTTCCTGCTGCCAACATTAATCCTTTTAAACTATTTTCCATATATCTTTTCCTCCTAAATTTTATAATATATTGATTTGTCCCATTCCCTCCACCACAAAAGGAATGATTAATTTTGCTATAATTACCGCACAAATAGGTATAAATGATAATACTTTAGCAATAAGAGAACGCTCTTCAACTATAAAATCATTATCCTGTTTGTGCTTCATAACATAATACTCTCTTTCATTTTCCACATCTGCAAATGCAAGACTAATACTCATATAGTCACAAGCCCTAAAATTATCCATGAGTCTGTCAAAACCCAAAAAACCGGACTTTCCTTTTATCTCTTCAAACACCTTTATGCCTTTATAAGGAAATTTATAAAGTATTTCTTCAAGAACATTTCTAAAACTATAAGAAAAATTCTCCATCTGCATTAAAATGTCACTTACCGAAATCCTATCTGTCTCCTTCAACATAAGTATTATTGTCTGAAACTTCACTAATTCCTCTTCACGATTCATAAGCATTAATCTTTCTTTCATAATAATTTCCATATACTGATAAGCATACATAAGAATTGCACTAATCAAAGCTGATAATAACACCCAAATATTAAAAATATTCACAGAAACGCTTATACATATACTTATAGAAATAATCAGCATAACTACAAACGTCAATATAGACATAAATATTCTTTTTACATAAAACTCAATTATGTCATAGGGATACCCAATATTCTTTAAATTTCTTTCAAATCTTAAAGAAATCTTATATCTGGATTTTATTATCCACAGAGCCATTTTCCTAAAAAATGATATCTTTGCAAGTCCTTCAATCCACTTTGATTTTTCTTCATTCTTCACATATGGATACTTTAATTTCAGGACTATTCTATATATCACGAAACTTAAAATACCAAGAACAAGAGTTGAGATTATTCCAAATATACCATCGTAGGTAACTGCCAATTCCGGAATATTTGAAACAGACCATCGTTCTACAGGCTTTATGGCAAATACCGGAATAATAGTTATTCCCAAAAGACCCATAAATGCATTATTAATTTTTCTCCTTTTGAGAATTTCCACTCCGATATCATCTTTGAGATATGTAAGATTCTTAATAAAATAAGATTCTCCATCAATTTTTTTATCTCCATACACAACTACATTTCTACACATCATATAAAATGATTTAAAATATGAATTAGGTGCCAATTCTTCATAATCTTCAACACCATTAAGATGATAATCTCTAATGCTGGAATATATTTTTTCACCATGAATTGCCATAAGATATTCTGCACTATTAATAGCTTCCTGTAACGCTTCCTCCAACATTCCATCAAACCTAAAACGATATTTAACATCCTCCAAAAACTTCTGCAATTCAAGCAAAAGCGACATTTCGAGTCTGTCAAGCTCCGTATAAATTCGATTGCTGACAAGAGCATACAATACAAGAAATACAACTAATGCATAATAAATAGAAAAATCAGCAAACACCATAAGCAATACAGTTGCAATCACTGCTGTAATATATATTCTTATAAGGTATTCTGTTGTTTTCTTAATAAGTGAATATTTTGTTGCCGGATAAATGATTGCAATTCTGTTTTCAATTCTCTTTGTCATTTGCGATGTAAGAAAAAAGCTTTTACTAAATCTATAAATTATATTTTTCATCAAACTCCTCTTTTTCCTTGTTATTCAAATGCTTTCGAATATCTACAACTGTTGATTTTGAAAATTTTCCACACTGAATATATTGTCCATCCTTATATTCCACAATATTGTTGATTTTATATCCAGGTTCTCCTTTTTCTACAACAATCTCAGAGATTCGCTCCACATATCTGTGCCCATAAATATCCTTTTCAAGATGAATGTCAAATCTGATAGCTTCCACCACCTGCTCCAACGCAACTCTTTCATTTGTAAAAACATTGTTAGACAAAAGACTGTTTCTCATATATTTAATAAGACTGTCCGTTGTCTTTGCATGATGAGTAAATATTGTAAAAAGAGAACCCGTTTGAGACATTTGTATAAGCCATGATGCTACCGGAGATGTAGCAACTTCACCTAATATATTTACTGTTCCATCGGTCTTCTTCTGAATATCAAGACCCTCCTGTCCTGAAATATAATCAGTTTCCCTAAAGGTAAGAATATTCCTGTCAGAATAAATCTCTCTTAAATGAAGTTCAAATGCCATCTCCTGAATTCTCAAGGTAAAACCCTTTGGAATAAAATCAATCAAGCTCATTAACAATGTGGTCTTTCCACTTCCCTGTGCACCTGTAACTGCTGTAACCTGACATCCTTTAATAATATACTTTAGAACATCACACACAATCTCGTTTCCCTTGTCAGTTATCAACAGTTTCAAATCTTTCTTTTCAACCGTATCAAACTTTCTGACAAAAAATGCAAAGCTTTCTGCAAATGGCGGTCTAACCACAACAACTCTGGAATTATCCTTCATCTCATTCACAATATAACCTTTAGACATGGACAACTGTCCCGGCGAACCAAATCTATATATATTCATACAAATTCTTTCAAGCTCTTCCTCAGTTTCAAATGACAAAAAGCTTAGATGAATATTTACACCTTTAAACATTATCCAAATGCTGTTATAATCTCTACTGCTACCGGACACACCTCCTGATACTCCTTCAATCTTCATATCCCTAATTTCATCAATTACACCCAGCCCTCTAAAATGTGCATATAACTTCTGAGTAATAATTTCAAGCTTTTCACTATTGCTTAACATCGGACATTTATTCTCATACAGCCTTTCAATATGCTCATCACTAATAGAAATATTATCATCCCCAATAGAATTTAATTGTTCCAAAACCTTTGTATCTTCAATAATTTTCTCTAATGCCAAATCTCCATATTCCTTACTATAAAGATATAGTAAGATATCAAATTTTTCTCTAACAGCCAACGTGTAAGAATCCGAAAAAGAAATAACCTTGTCATAATCCTGCACATCAGGCAAGAGCTTTGATACCAATACACTTTTAATTGTACTTTTAACATAATTTTTGGCATTTAAATCGCCAATTCCACATCTTTGTAAAGCATCACGCAAATCCTTTTTCTTATTCTTCAATCTATTTACCTCTTCCTCATCAAGTCCAATCTCATAAAGATTTGTACGAAGAATATCATTAATCTCTTCACTTAATTTAAGAAGTAATTCCGTAATTTTCTTCCCACTAATATGCTTCATTATAACCAGCCTTCTTTAAAATCATATTAGTGGCATTAAATAAATTATTGATAAAATCAAAGTTTGTATCTGTTCTCTTTGAATAGATATTTTTAGAAATAAAAGATACTACCTTCCCTTCCTGAATAGAATCATGATAACCAATATTGTACGGAATAACCGCAATCTGGCTCTTCTTTATTCCATACTTTTTCCTTATGCTTGCAATATTTTCTCTGGAATCACCGTCATAACGTCCCACTAAAAAAACCGTTTTCTTCAACAATTTTTCATTTTCTGTTATATATGAGATTTCTTCCAGTCCCTGATGAACATTATATACAATAACATCTGCGGTTCTAAGAATCTTCCTTGAAACATACTTATTACCATTTATATTGTCAATAAAATTAATGTCTCCAACACCGGATAATGATTCCATAAGAATCTCCACATTCTTACCTGTTTCTCTTTCTTCAGCTCCCAAGCTTATGTGCTTTGAGGTAGGAATATAAAACATACTTGTATCCTTGACATTAACAAGATTATTGGCTATATCCTCTTCCTTGATACCATCCAACTTAATCTTGTCAAACAAATCATCAATGCCTCTCTGATTGTAATAAGAAAATGTATCATTCAAAATGATATCATCCTTCTTCCCTTCCAATACTGAGTCAATAGATTTACTACAATAATCAAATTGCAAAAGCACTACCTTCAACGAATATAACAGCGATGTCATTGTACTTACCGCAAGCATATTGCCTGATGTGGCACTTTTCCCTGACACACTACTCCAAAACGCAATATTCATTTTCATCACCTTTCTTATAATTAATATAGGAATAAGTGACTGAACTGTCATGTGACTATAAGATTTTTGAATTAAGATAATAATATGATATACCCATTTTAGGATTTTGTAAATAGTAAATTTTCTATTTAAAGTTCTGTTGATTTTTTCTCAAAAGTATACTAATATATGTGTAGCAAAAAAAGATATGGAGGTAACAGTATGAGACATTTATTAAATCCGTTAGATTTATCTGTTGAAGAATTGACTAATGTTCTTGATTTGGCAGCAGATATTGAGAAGAATCCGGATAAGTATAGAGAAGTGTGCAAACACAAAAAGTTAGCCACTTTATTTTACGAACCAAGTACAAGAACACGTCTTAGCTTTGAATCAGCTATGATTAATTTAGGTGGTAGTGTTATTGGTTTTTCATCAGCAGATTCGTCTTCAGCCTCAAAGGGTGAAAGCGTTGCTGATACTATTAGAGTTATTTCTTGTTATGCAGATATCTGTGCAATGAGACATCCTAAGGAAGGTGCTCCTACTGTTGCAGCTGATTTTTCAAGAATCCCTGTTATCAATGCAGGTGATGGTGGTCATCAGCATCCGACACAGACTCTTACAGATCTTATGACAATTCGTTCTTTAAAGGGAAGACTTGACAATCTTACTATTGGTTTCTGTGGTGACTTAAAGTTCGGTAGAACTGTTCACTCACTTATCAGCGCTTTAGTTAGACATAAGAATATCAAATTCATTCTTATTGCTCCAGAGGAATTACGCATTCCAGATCATATTAGAGAAGATGTTTTGATTGCTAATAACATTCCTTTTGAGGAAGTTACTACTCTTGATGAATCATTAGCTGACCTTGATATTTTATATATGACAAGAGTTCAGAAGGAACGTTTCTTCAACGAAGAAGAATATATCAGACTTAAGGATTGCTATATTCTCACTAAGGAGAAGATGGACAAGGCCAATAAGGATATGCTTGTTCTTCATCCACTTCCAAGAGTAAACGAAATCTCTGTTGAAATTGATAACGATCCACGAGCAGCTTACTTTAAGCAGGTTCAATATGGTGTATATGTAAGAATGGCTCTCATTATGACCCTTCTTGATTTACATGTTTAGTTTTACAGAAAGGATGCGTGACTGTATGTTAAATGTAGGAAGTTTAAACGAAGGTTTTGTATTAGACCACATTAAAGCCGGTAAAAGTATGGAAATATATAAGCATTTGGGATTGGACAAGCTTGATTGTCAGGTTGCCATTATCAAAAATGCTAAAAGTAGCAAAATGGGTAAAAAGGACATTATCAAAATAGATTGTTCGCTTGATATCATTAACCTTGATATTTTAGGTTACATCGACCACAATATTACAGTAAATATTGTTCACAATGGCGAAATAATTGAGAAGAAACAGCTTACATTACCTAAGATAATCAAGAATGTTTTGAAATGTAAGAACCCAAGATGTATCTGCTCTATTGAACAGGAATTAGAACAGGTATTTACACTTACTGATGAAGAAAAACAGATTTACAGATGTAAATATTGTGAAGAAAAATATAACTAATTATAAAAAAGCGTCTGTCACATTTTTGCGACAGATGTTTTTTTAATTTTTTTGAATTTTTTTGTAACATTTTCTAATTTCAGTTGTCTAACAGATGTAAACAAACAAGAAAGGTGGTGAGTTACATTGCGAACGCCAAAATCAGAAGAATATATCTCCGAAGAAGTTCTTCTTGCAGAATATGAAGCTGTATACAGATATTGCTTAGCTATCTGCCAGAATGAAAATGATACCAGTGACATAACACAGGAAGCCTTTTTGAAAGCCTTATGGTCTGTCAAAGGTTTTGAGGGGAATTGTAGTTTATATACCTGGTTATGTACGATTGCCAAAAATCTTTGGATTAATAAATGTAAAAAAGCAAACAGAGAATCCTTTATAAATGATAATGACACCGAATTATGTTCCCGTGAAATATCATTAGAACAAATGGTTTCGGAAAAGGATATGTCTAAACGCATACATAAAGTTTTACACACTTTAGATGAGCCATATAAAGAGATTTTCACACTTAGAGTTTTTGGCGAACTAGCTTTTTCAGATATAGCAGAATTATTTTCCAAAACAGAAAGCTGGGCACGCGTAACCTATCATCGCGCAAAGAAAATGCTAATTGAAATATTAAAAAAGGATGGTGTACTATGAATAACGAGAATACCAATAACAACTTACAATGCGAAATTGTAAAAGACTTACTTCCATTATATCATGATGATGTAGTCAGTGATGTAACGAAAAATGCAGTAAAAGAACATCTTGACGGATGTCAGGACTGTACTGCTGAATATGAGTCTTTATGCGAAGCATTACCTTATAACAAAGAAGAAAATGTTTCAAAAACTAAATATAATAAGATGACAAAAAAGCTTAAGCTCAAAAAAATCCTTTGGGGAATTATGATTTTCGCTGCTACTCTTACAGTAATTGCTATTATTGCTTATCTTTTGCTCATGGTCCCTGTAGTACCTGCAGGCAATGAAGATATTGGAGTAATAAAAGCCTACAAATTTGAGAATGATGGCAAGGATAAATTTTTATTACTTTATTCAGTTCCTCATTATACCACTCCTTCTCATTGGAATCCTCAAATAACATATGAAAATGGAACAGCTATTATCGATATTAATTTAAAACGCACTATTATTAATCCTTACGAAAAAGAAGCCTATGAATATTCTTGGGGCTGGGATCATGTATTTGTACTTGAACAGGATT
>CAZESO010000072.1:0-9084 GCA_964515325.1 uncultured Roseburia sp.
TAGATTTTGCAAATTGATGTCAATCTACAACCGCTATTGTTGTGGATTATGTTAAAGAAAAACGTTCATCAGGACTTGAAGATAATCATGAATATTATGTTTATTATCCAATGTAGGATTGACTGCAACACAAAAATAAATATTTGTATCACATATATTATTTTTGTGATATAATCTTTTACTGTATTAATTTTTTTCACGGGAGGATAAAACAAAATGGAAAAGAATAACAAACCTAAAATGCAAATACATGTAAATCAATCACCAGGAGCTATGGTTGCTTTTATTATGATGATAATAGCCGGATTAGTCATGATTGTTTTTGGTGTTATGAAAGTAGCTGAATTCAATCAGTTTAAATCAAATTGCAAAGAAACAACGGGAACTGTTGTAGGTTTCAGATACAGTGAAAGTGATGATGATGAATATTATTACGCCGAATATGTATATACTGTTGATGACTTAGATTATTATGTTGAGTCTGATACCCATAGCCGCTTCGCACCTGATTTAGGTGATGAAGAAACTGTATATTATGACCCGGATGAACCTGAAAATGCCAGAACCAGTCTTAAAGAACGCACAGGTACAATACTTATAGTATGTGGACCACTTGTTGGACTATTTGGTGCGGCCTTTTTATTAGCAAGATTTAAAGCCAATGAAGAAATCATTAAAATATTATTAGGCTTAGCGCTTGTAATTATCGGTTTCCCTTTACCTATTGTATCCGGAGCCTGGGGTTTCTTGATTATAACAGGTATCTTTGGTATTTGTGGTATTATTATCATTGTAAAAGCTATTACCAAACTTACAGGTAATGAAGATGGTGCCATAGATCAGGCAATCGATTCCAAGTTAGAAGCAGCCGGTGATACAATTTTTAATTTAAACGAAACCATACAAGAAAGCAAAGAATTTGGCATATTAAGTAACAGCGACATTTCACCTATTAAATACATACCTCTGATTATAAAAGGTGTTGTAACTATTCTTTTAAGTTTGATATTTGTTATTGTTGGTTGTGCATTTATATTTTTAGGAGAATTTTTAGGAGCAATAGCTCTTATACCTGGTATAGGCATAATCATTGCAGGTGTTAAATCAATCAGACATGGTTTAAAACTTAGAAAAGAATATAACGAAACTAAAATGTATTAATATAAAAATAGGAGTCACATTAATGATTGATTATTATCAATTAATGCAACTCCTATTTTTTTACTTTATTTTACCTTTAACAATTGTTATAAGCTCATCTGCATAATCCTTCACTATCTCATTATGAGATACCACAATGACTGTTTTTCCATTTTCTGCTAATTCCTTAAGACATTTAAAAATCACTATTTCATTTTCTTCATCAAGGTTTCCTGTTGGCTCATCCGCAAGAATAATATCCGGATCATTTGCTAATGCCCTTGCTATAGCCACTCTCTGCTGCTCACCACCTGACATCTGTGATTTCAAGTGATCCATTCGCTCTTCAAGTCCAAATTGTTTTAATAAACCTTCTGCCTTCGATTTTCTGTCCTTCTCATCAATTGCATCATTTACACGCATTGGTACAATAACATTTTCAAGAGCATTAAGATATGGATTTAAATAAAAGTTCTGAAATATAAAACCAATATGTTTTACTCTCATAACAGCATACTCTTTCTCACTTAATCCGCTTATGTCCTTATCCATTATTTTAACCTGACCTTCACTTTGCTTCTCAAGTGTCCCTATTATATTTAACAAAGTGCTCTTTCCCGAACCGGACGGCCCCATAATTCCATACATTTTTCCTTTTTCAAATGAAATATTAACATCTGAAAGCACCTTTCCTGTATTTTTATATTCCTTTGAAATTCCAGTTAATTCGATTACTGACATATTATACAATTCCCTTTCCTAACATATATTTTATTCCTTTTTTTAAATTTGAATCCACAAAATATTTTGTGTGTATCATTAAAATAATTAACACCATTACACCACAAAGCACATATGAACCAATATCAACTATAATATTGTTATTCATAAATATTCCAATTACAGATGAATCCATTGCTTTTTCAATAAATATCCATATCAAAATTGAACATACCATTGATATCGGAAACGTTGTATATAAATCTGCTGCCGGTTCTTGCATACAATATTTATATATTAGTTTTTTGTTGTAGCCAATTACCGTCAACACTCCCATTTGTGTAAGTTCATTTTTTAGCTGTACATTTCTAAAAATCACTACTGTTACCGTAGAAAAAACCATAACTGCCAGCATTATCGCTATAACTGTCCACATGATTATTTTTGTTCTTTCTTCAAAAAAAGGATCTTCTTCAAGTTGACTTTGTATAAAGTCAATGAACCATTTTTCTTTACTTGTTACAATAATCTTTAACAGCATTTTTATTGAGAGTTGCATAAAAATAAAATTGATAATCCAGAAAAAAACACTATATAAACAAACTGATTTGTCCATCTTTTTTTTATTTTTTATATAGCAATTCATAAATCTTTTCTCCAATCTCCATAACTAATCTCCAGACTTTAACACTTTCGCAACTTCTATGCTATCTATAGAATTTTTACTTGATATCACACCTGATAATGCAGCTATCGCCACAAGACACATAGACAATAACACATATTTTATATCCAAGCCGAAATTCACCATACTTCCATATCTTCCCATAAAGTTTTTAAAAATAACTGTGGCTACCAGACTTATCACAGCAATGATACCCACAGATATCACTAAGCTTTTTAACATATTTATCAATTTTTCTACAAAGAATATAAAAACAATATCCTTATATGTATATCCCATAGATAGTTTAAGTGCAAATTCCCAATTTCGCATTTTAACCTCATTCATTGATGAAATCACAATATTAAAAAATGCTACTACTAACAACATAAATGATACAATATTTGCAACAAATGTTATATATCCATAAAAGCTATAAGTTTCGTCACTAACTGTTATTCCCTGCGAAAAATAAATTCCTGTCTCTTCACTAATATCACTTAATACCTGACTGATATCATACTTTTTATTGATATATATACCTACTTTTTTTTCGACATTAACTACATATGAGTCCGGTCCCATTCCCATTTCTTCTAAATCCTTCTTATACTCATCTGCATATGCTAACTCCGCCTCATAACTTAATGTATTTAAATCGTCAATAAACTCTTCATTGGCATACAGACTATCGCTACCAACTCTTGTTGCAACATTATCATATGTTCCAACTATTTCAACTTCAAAGGATTTCATCTCCTCACCATTATAATCATTATATACAAGCTCTATAGTCTTACCTACTAATTTATCACCATCATAATATGACTTTTCATCATATTTACCAATATCATATAAATATTTAGGAATTAAAATTTCATTATACTCAAGCCTCTTTATATCCTCCTGCTCAACATATTCTAATATTGGCGTACAAAAACTTTCTATTTTAATTTCTATTTGTTCTTCTCCAAAATATTCCTGTGTATTCATCCAGTCTACAACTGTATAATCTGCCATTTTAAATACATCTTCAATTCTATCGTCATCTTTAAATAATTCTTTTACCTTTTCATACATATCGCCATCCTCAGCTGAATATGTTAGTGTGGCAACTCTTGCTTCCGGATAATAGATTGTAGCATTAACTCCCTTTAATATTGAATTCACAGCTGAATTTACACCTACAAATATCAAAAGAGAAAACATCATTAATAAAAATGAGAGTCTATTCTTCTTTTTTTGGGAACAAAAGTCCTCATATCCACTTTTTAATATATCTTTTAGTTTACACATTTTCCTTATTCTCCATTATTATTTCAAAAAGTCTTCAAGCTCTTGTTTTGTTGCATTAAAAAAATCAATACTCTCACCATTATTATTAAATATTTCCACACTTACAATATCCGTATATGAAATATAATCTTTAGCTTTACCTGTTCCACCTTCTTTTCCATCTCTGCCATCATTCTCCTTTTCCAATACAATATACCCCTCAAAATCATCTATAGGAAATGTATATAAATGGGTAAAAACTTCATCACTGGTAATATCAAAATCTTCTCTCATTCTCATTCCACTATTCTCATATGCAAAAAACATTTCCGGTTCATCCATTTCATATATCTTCAATATATCTTCCACTTTTATGTTTCGTACATACTTTTCCCTTAAGTTATACACATATTCAATCAATTCTTGGTCATAAATCAAACATATTTCACTCCCCATATATTTATTAGGATCCGGAAATTCATCAAATCGTGATGCTCCTGCTCCACTATGAAATACATTTATTGTTAACGCTTCCACACCTTCCTGTTCCATACTATTCCCGCCAATCACTAGCGAATAATCCATATCATCTACATAAAATTTTAAACTCCATTCCCTTTCTTTATCATACTTCTCCCAAATCTCTTCTTTTACACCATATACTTCTACATCAGCAAGCTTATTTATAAGTTCCTTAACAATTTTTTCCTCACTTAAAATATAATCAACTCTTACATCATTCTCTCCATCCACAATATATCCAACGTTTTTTTTCTCAGCATCACTTATAGACACTCTAATCTTGTTTACTTTATCCAAATCTATTTTGCAATAATCCGCTATCTTATCAATAGTTGCACTTCTCCAATTTTCATACTTTGCCAATTCTCCAGCTCGCTTGCTTGCTTCTTTGTTATGAATAATCACACTTGCTACTATTGTTATTATTGCTATTAATACTACTGCTACGACAATTATTAATACCTTTTTCCACTTTTTCATATTGATTCTCAATCCTTTGTCTTTTTCTTAAATTATAATATATTAGCAACTTCTTTCATTTTCTTACTATGTATTGCTTACTCTTAGTTAAAATATATAACATAACTTGTTATAGTTGTATTAACTCCCGGCTGTCCTAAAAACTCAAAATTAAAGCTTGCTCCATCAGTCCACTTAACCTGCATATTCTGACCTGAAGCTGAAGCTTTTACTGTTGCATAAGTTTCATCGTATGATGCATCTACATACCCATACCACTTTTTGATTCTTTTATTAATTTTTCTTAACAACTTTCCTTCTGATTTTACATTAGTCCATGCTAAATACGAAGGGCAAACCCCTCCTTCATCACATGTATAATATCCACTTTTTCCTGTAGTTTCTCCAGCTGAAATGTGGATATTTCTGAACATTGTATTCATATTATCCCATCCAAATACTACAATTCCCATTGATAACAACATTATTGATAACAATGATATCATTAACAATCTTTTAAAAATCTTGTTTTTCATTACAATTTATCCTCCTAGTCTTGCCAAAGTTGCTAATATATTATATCACAAAAATTATATCATACAACATCTTCCCATATATCTCCTTTTTTCTCCTTTTTTCTCCTTTTTTGTCTTGTAAAAATAAATTTATGTGATACAATTAATTATGTATAAATTTTAACGAGGTAAAGTGCAAATGGATAAATTGCGTATTATTATTATCGAAGACGATATTGATACATGTAGAAAATTTACAGAAGCTGCAAACAATTATGATGCTATTGAACTTATTCAGATTACAAGTAGTTCTACACAAGCTATAAATTATATAAACAAATATAATCCTGATGCCATTATATTAGATTTAGAATTACATAACGGTGAAGGTAGCGGCCTTGCTCTTCTTAATGCAATCCATTCCGGAGAAGTAAAAAGAAATCCCTTTATACTTGTCACAACAAATAATCCAAGTGAAAGCACTTTAAGAACAACTCAACAGTTAGGTGTTGATTTTACATTAAAAAAATATCAACAAGGATACTCCGAAGCTTTAGCTTTAGAACATATATTACTCTTTAAAGATCAAATATCAAATAAAAAAATATACAACAATGACGATGATAATTCAACTACACAAAATTACAAACAAAAAATCTTTGAAGAATTAAATACTTTTGGAATCTCCCTAAGATTATTAGGACATAAATACTTAACTGATGCTATTCTTTATGTTATAGAAGATGAAGATGCTAACTACATCAATATGCTCAGCATAAAATACAAGAAAAGTGAAGACAGCATAAAAAAAGCTATCCAACACGCAATCAATCGTGCATGGTCTCATACAGATATTGAAATTTTAGAGAACTGTTATACTTCAATAATTGATGTATACCAAGGCGGGCCAACAATAAAGTCATTTGTAAACTATTATGCTGAAAAAGTTCAATTAAAAAAATAGGGCAAATGCCCTATTTTTACTTATACAAACAAACCAATAATATAATCTAAAAATGCTTTCATAACCATACCTCCATAATTTTTTGCTAACTATAAACCTATGGTTATGATTTCTTTGCTCCCTTTTTGGCGGCAAATTATATCCTTTTTTATCCAATTTTTAGGAGGCTACTATGTTACTTGACTTTATGAGATTTTATACAATTACATTAAATTCATTTATTTCTTTTAAGAAGATTATTAATATAGAAAAAAAGACATATGAACTATTTTTTTTCATCTGTCTTTCATTTCCTATATCTATTATAATGTCATTTTTACATTGTTTTTTACCAGAACTGGATTACATATTTTTAATCATCTCTTCTTTAATTCTATTTAAATTTATGTATAAACAAAATTTTTTTAATACTTTTATTGCTACCACTTTCTCAGTCGGATTAAACTTGTGTTTTTATGCAGTATCAGTTTTACTTAATGCTCCTTTTATTGCATTATATGGAGCATTAAATAATTTTAATTATACTCACGTTTTCGAAATAGTTGGAAGGATTACTACATTTATAACTCATATAGTGGTTCTTCAGTTACTATTTAAAATAAAACGTTTTAGTAAGGGAATTCCTTTATTTCAATCATCTGAAAACAATTATATTGGTTTTTTTATATGTATTTGCACTATCATTGTATATTCACTAATGATTAATGCAAGCTCTTCTTATCCTTTAATGATTGTTTTAATAATAATCCTCCTCCTCATTGCCCTGTTCCTCTATTTTTGGTGGAAAGACCAGACAAAAAGGAAACTTAATGCAAGTGTAATAAACAGACAATTTATTGCTCTTGAAAATGAATTAAACTCCTTAAAAAATGAAGTCGAGGTGCTAAATAAACTTAATGATAATTTGGGTTCTATTATTCATAGGGATAACAAGATAATTCCTGCAATGATTTTGGCTGTAGAACATCTGCTTTCTAACTATCCAAATGATGCTATTGCAACTGTCTATTTAGACAAACTTAAAACTATGTCCAAAGAACGCACCGGCATTTTAAGTCAACATGATACAAATGATAAACCAATAAGCAAAACTGGAAGTATTCGTATAGATTCTATTATCAACTATATGTATCAAAAAGCTAAAAAAAGTAATATTTCATTAACGTTAATATCTGAAGTTGATTTATGCGAAGTCGACACAAGTATAGAAAATGATATCTGTACATTGATAGCCGATGCTACAGAAAATGCAATTATAGCCACTGAGTTTGCAGGGAATAAAGATGTTTTACTCCAATTAGATATTAGTAATGATAATATTTGCATTATAGTTTATGATAGTGGAATTCCTTTCACAGAAAAGGTTATAAAAAATATGGGAAAGCACCGATGCACAACACACAAAGATACAGGTGGTAGTGGTATAGGAATGATGACTACTTTTGAGATTTTAAGAAAATACAAGGCAAGCTATACCATAGATGAAACAATATCAAAAAGTCCTTACATAAAAAGCATTACCATTAATTTTGATGGCAATGCAAATATTTCATATAACGGAAAATTGGTAAGATAAGAAAGGTTGTAAGCTATTATTCAGCCTACAACCTTTTACCTTTACCTACTTTCTCACATTAGGAAATGCTATAACCTTCGCCTCAAATGGTCTAAGCGGAATATTAATTCTATAATCAAGACCATCACATTCTCCCAGAACAGCCTTATAGCTTTCCTTAACCTCAGCTTCCCATTTAAGCCTTGCAGATTCCATATCATCACCTTCTACAACTTCACTATAGCTTGATAATATTGTCTTATAGCTACCCTTTATTGGCACGCCTACGCAATAATCTTCTCTCGCAATCGGTGTGAAATTGCAGATAAACAATAATGCGCCCTTATATGTATCAGGTACCTTTCTTATGAAACTGAATATACTTCTATCAGCATCATTACAATTAACCCATTCAAAGCTTCCACCATGATTATCATACTTGTGAAGTGCCGGATACTTTTTATACATTTTGAGTAAGCTTGACACATATTCTTTAAGTTCATAATGAAGTGGCTCATTTAAAAGATACCATTCCAAATCCTTATCTTCCGCCCATTCACTAAGCTGTCCAAACTCCTGACCCATAAAAAGAAGCTTCTTGCCCGGATGTCCAAACATAAATGTATATGCAGTTCTTAGATTTGCAAATTTATCAACCTTATATCCCGGCATCTTCTGAAGCATTGAACATTTAAGATGAACAACCTCATCATGAGATATAACCAATACGTAATTCTCGCTGAACGCATATGTTAAACTGAATGTTATCTTATTGTGATTGCCCTTTTTAAACAATGGATCACATTTCACATATTCAAGGAAATCATTCATCCAACCCATATTCCATTTGTATGAGAAACCAAGTCCATCATATTTAGGATCAACTGTAACCTTTGGCCATGCAGTAGATTCTTCTGCAATAACCATCGCTCTCTTTACACGCTGCTTAATAATACTGTTAATATGCTTAAAGAAATCAATAGCTTCGAGGTTCTTATTATCACCATATTTGTTAGGAACCCATTGACCGCCTCTTCTGCCATAGTCAAGATAGAGCATCGATGCCACAGCATCTACTCTAAGTCCGTCAATATGATATTTCTCCAACCAGAACAAGGCATTGGCAATAAGGAAATTTTTAACCTCATTCTTTTCATAATTAAATACTTTAGTTCCCCAGTCAGGATGTTCACCCTTTCTTGGGTCCGGATATTCGTAAAGACAAGTTCCATCAAATTCATATAAACCATAAGGGTTTTTAACGAAATGA
>CAZESO010000072.1:9094-9405 GCA_964515325.1 uncultured Roseburia sp.
CGGTACCCAATCCAATATTACACCAATATTGTTCTTATGCATATAATCTACAAAATACATAAAATCCTGCGGACCACCATATCTTGATGTGGGCGCAAAATAGCCTGTTACCTGATATCCCCACGAGCCATCAAAAGGATGTTCAAGTATTCCCATAAGCTCAATATGTGTATACCCCATATCCTTTACATACTTTGCCAGCCTGTGTGCAAGGGTTTTGTAATCCAAAAATCCATCCTCATTTAAGCCATAATCCTTATTCCACGAACCAATATGTACCTCATAGATAGCCATTGGCTGCTCCATGCTAT
>CAZESO010000073.1:0-9392 GCA_964515325.1 uncultured Roseburia sp.
ATCAGAGACATCAAGACAGTTATACATTCATAGAAATACACTTGTATATCGTCTGGATAAGCTTCAGAAGAGCACAGGACTTGACCTTAGAGTATTTGAGGATGCTATTACATTCAAGATTGCTCTTATGGTTGTTAAGTATATGAAATATATGGAAAGTATGGATTATTAATATCCAGTATTATATAATGGAACAAGTAGAGCGGATGATTATATATCCGCTTTATGACTTTATAGAAAGGAATATGCAAATATGATTGTTCTGGAAAATGTAAGTAAATCATATTCAGCAGGTATTCCGGCATTAAAGAACATAAACTTGCAAATTGAAAAAGGTGAGTTTGTCTTCATAGTAGGAAACTCAGGTGCGGGAAAATCTACGCTGATTAAGTTGTTGTTGAAGGAATTAGAACCAACATCAGGTAAGATATACATTAATGATAAAGCTCTTCACAGAATGAAGAGAAGAAAAATACCAATGTTAAGAAGAGATATAGGAGTTGTGTTTCAGGACTTCCGTTTGTTGAAGGACAGAAATGTTTATGACAATGTGGCATTTGCACAGAGAGTAGTGGAAACTCCTAAGAGTACCATAAGAAGAAGGGTGCCTGCAATGCTGTCTATGGTAGGTCTTGCAGAAAAGTACCGTTCATTTCCTAAAGAGTTATCAGGTGGTGAACAGCAAAGAGTTGCGTTGGCAAGAGCGTTGGTTAATAATCCCCCTATTCTTTTGGCCGATGAGCCGACGGGAAATCTTGACCCGGGCAATTCATGGGAGATAATGAAGCTTTTGGAAGAGATAAATAAGAGAGGAACTACAGTTATAGTGGTTACCCATAATAGAGAAATTGTAGACCTTATGCAGAAGAGAGTTATCACAATGCAGAAAGGCGTAATTATTAGCGATGAGAAGAAAGGTGGATATATTTATGAAAATTAGTACATCTTTTTATCTGGCAAAGCAAGGCGTTTCAAGCATTTCAAGAAATAAACAGTTCTCTTTGGCATCTGTGGGAACTATAGCGACATGTATTTTCTTGATTGGCCTGTTTTATATGATAATGGCTAATTTCACATACATTTTGCATAATGCAGAAGAGAAGTTAAGCATTACAATTTTCTTTGATGAAGGAACGACTCAAGAGCAGATAGATGCAATTGGTGAGAAGATTAAGAAAAGAGCTGAATTTTCCAAGTTAGAATACACAAGTCCGGAAGAAGCCTGGGAAGATTTTCAGGAGCAGTATTTTGGAGAATATTCTTACTTAGCAGAAGGATTTAAGGATGATAATCCATTGGCAAATTCAGCGTCATATAAAGTTTATTTAAATGATGTTACCATGCAGGATTCATTTGTAGCATTTGTAAAAGGTCTTGAAGGTGTCAGACAGGTTAATTACTCTAGTAATTCTGCAGATGCATTTAGTGACTTTGGAAGACTTATTGGATATGTTTCAGTTGCGATTATTGCAATACTGTTGGCTGTAGGTATATTCCTTATCAGCAATACCATCGTAATAGGTATTACAGTAAGAAAAGAAGAAATAGGCATAATGAAGCTTATGGGTGCAACAGATATGTTTGTAAAGGGGCCATTCCTTATTGAGGGTATTGTAATTGGTCTTGTAGGTGCGGTGATACCTTTATTCTTCCTATATTTGGTATATAAGAATATTGTATTGCTTGTGCTTGGACAATTCCAATCATTACAATCAATAGTAGTATTCTTGTCAACAAAGGAAATATTCCAGGTGTTGGCACCAATGGCTCTTATTATTGGTGGCGGAATAGGTTTTATAGGAAGTTATATCTCCCTTAGAAAACATTTGAAAGTGTAAGTTTGTATCAGCAATTTTGAAAGGTGAAGATTATGAAGATTAATAAGTTAATGGTGAAATCATTGCTGGTTGCTTCGTTGCTTTGTGGAATCGTTACTGTTTCTTATGCTGACAGTATTCAGGACGCTCAGAATAAGAAAGAAGAGCTGGAGAATGAATTAGAGGATACAAAGGCATTTTTGGAAGAAATAGAAGCGTTGAAAGCTGATGAACAGGAATATGTTAAGGCTTTGGATGCGGAGCTTGAAGTAATTGCCGGTGAAATTTATGATTTGACATTACAGGTTCAGGAAAAAGAGACGGAGATAGCAACTACACAACAGGAAATTGTTGTGGCGGAAGAAGAAATTGCGCAGCAATATGAGGATATGAAGCTTAGAATACAGTACATGTATGAGAATGGAGAAATATCTGATTTACAGATGATTTTTGATTCGCAAAATATGGCAGATATGCTTAATAGAGCTGAGTATATTAATCAGATTACAGAATATGACAGAGAAATGATGTTAAAGCTTAAAGCGTCTAAAGAAGCTTTGGTGGAAAAGCAGACACAGCTTGAAACTGAGAAGGCAGAGCTTGATAACCTGTTGTTAGAAGCGCAGACGAAGCAGGAGCAGACACAGCTTTTAGTTGAGGATAAACAGGCTAGTATTAGTGCTTATGAAGGCCAGATTGATGCAGCTGAGACTGATGCAGCAGCATTGGAAAAGCATATTGAAGAACAGGAAAAATTGATTGCTGAGCTTGAGGAAATTGAGCGACAGAGACAGTTGGCGCAGATTGAGATAATGTATGATGGTGGTCAGATGATGTGGCCGTTACCAGGATATTATACTCTTTCAGATGATTATGGAATGAGAAATGATCCATTTGGAGGATATGGACAGTCAATGCACAATGGTATAGATATTCCGGCACCAGCAGGAACACCAATTATTGCGGCATACGATGGTCAGGTTGCATGGTCATATTACAACTGGTCGGCAGGAAACTGGATAGGAATAGATCATGGTGATGGTGTATATACTGTATATATGCATATGTCTAAGATGATTGCATCAGAAGGTCAGTATGTGAAGAAAGGTGATGTTATTGGACTTGTAGGAACGACAGGAAGTTCAACCGGTAATCATCTGCATTTTGCAGTAAGACTCAATGGTAGTTATACAAATCCACATAATTATGTAAGTTCAGCTTATTAGGAAAGTGAGTATAAAAATGGAAAATAATTTTAATAATGAAAATAATAACAGCAATAGCTATAATAACAATAATTATAATATGCAGATGAATAATGGTTCTGCCGGTAAGGGTTCTAATTTCCTTATCGGTATGATTACCGGTTTTATTTGTGCGGTAATACTTGGTGCAGTAGCATCAATAGTATTTTTGAAGCCTATAATAGAAAAAGCTTCATTTATTGAAACTTATGAACAAAATTATGAAACAAGAGAAGATTTCATAGAATCAGTTTTGACAAAGCTTACAGTTTTGGATACTTATTTAAATGAAGAGTTTTATTATGACTATGAAAGTGTTGATAATGAAACACTTGCGAATTTAATTTATAAGGCATACATGGCAGCTACGGGAGATGATTATGCGTACTTTTATGATCATGAGGAGTATATAAGCCTTACACAGGAAAGTACAGGTACATACTGTGGTATAGGTGCAACAGTACAGCAGGATACAGAAACAGGATATATTAAAATTGTAAAACCATTTAAAAATGGTCCTGCATTTGAAGCTGGTATTAGAACAAATGACTATGTTATTGAAATTGATGGCCAGGATGTATCAGGTATGGATTTAAATTCAGCTGTAGCCATTATGAAAGGTGAAGAAGGCACAATAGTAAATGTTAAGATAATTAGAGATGGCGAAGAGATGTCCATTGATATTGAAAGAAGAGTTATCGAGATTGAAACTGTAGAGTATGAAATGCTTGAAAATAATATCGGTTATGTTGCAGTAAGCAGCTTTGAAGGTAAGACAGCTGAACATTTTGAGGAAGCTATTGAAGCGCTTATAGAACAGGGAGCAGAAAGCATTGTTGTTGATTTAAGAGATAATGGTGGCGGACTTTTATCTGCGGTAGTAGAAATGCTTGATTACTTATTACCAGAAGGTGTACTTGTATACACAGAGGACAAGGACGGTAATAAGATATATGAAAGATCAGATTCATCATGTGTAGATATTGAAATGGCAATTCTTATTAATGGAAATAGTGCAAGTGCTTCTGAAGTATTTACAGGTGCAATGCAGGATTATGAAAAGGCAGTAATCGTTGGTGAGACATCATTTGGTAAAGGAATTGTACAGACAGTAAGAGACCTTGGTGATGGAACAGCAGTTAAGTACACAACATCTGCATATTATACACCTAATGGCAGAAATATTCACGGAACAGGTATTGACCCTGATATAGAAGTTTCGCTTCCAACTGATGATGAAGCATATGAACAAGGTGTATTAAAGAGAGAATATGATACACAGCTTCAGGAGGCAATCAAGGCTCTTACAGAATAGATTGTAAAAATGGAGGGATAAAATGCTAAAGTACAATAATGCAAATACCACAGGGGAAACAGAGGTAATTGATGCATATTTAGACCCGATGGAATATGTTTACTGGAAAGGTAGGGGCAATAAAGCTGCATATATTTTTAATAATTCCAAGTTTATTGCGCCGTTTGCTTTAATATGGCTATTTATAGATGGTACAATGTTATTTTCTATGTTGCCTATAGGAAAGCTGATGGAGAGTTCTGAAGGCAGACAAATGTTGGGGTTTATAATTCCATTTTTTATAGTTCACTTATTACCAGTCTGGATATGGATTGGCAGTATGTTTAAAGGTGCAAAGAAATGGGAAAAGAGTGCATATGCCATTACAGATAAGCAAATACTTGTAAAGAATCTGGCAACAGGTATGAATGTTCAATGTTACAAATACGACAAAATTCGTATGGTAAAATTAAACAGAAGTTTTATGGATAACCTTCTTGGAACAAGCGATTTACAATTTTATCTTATTGATGGAAGACATATTGATATTCTTGATATAAAAGCTTCAGAGGCGGAAAGAGTATTTCCACAGGTGAAGCAGAGAATTGAAGAAACACCATGTTCAAGTGAAATACATACAGAGACTACAGCAGGACAAAGCGGTGGTCATGAGTGTAAGGATTATTTTTCGGATTTTAATCCATACTCATAATAAGTACATATTAGAAAAAGTACAGAACAAACATTCGATTTGTTCTGTACTTTTTCTATAGTGTGTGGTAAAATGATATAAAACTGTTTATAATTAATAAAGAATCATTTGCTTGAAGGGTTAGGAGGCAATATGGATAAATTCATTTTACATTCGGAGTACAAGCCTACAGGCGACCAGCCACAGGCTATAGACGCATTGGTAAAAGGCTTTCAGGAAGGTAATCAGTTTCAGACATTGCTTGGTGTAACTGGTTCCGGTAAGACTTTTACAATGGCGAATATTATTGAAAAATTGAATAAGCCTACACTTATTATTGCTCATAATAAGACATTGGCGGCACAGCTATATGGAGAGTTCAAGGAGTTTTTTCCGGAGAATGCTGTTGAATATTTTGTGTCCTATTATGATTATTATCAGCCGGAAGCATATGTTCCTTCTACGGATACTTATATAGAGAAGGATTCTTCTATTAATGATGAGATAGATAAGCTTCGTTTGTCAGCAACTGCGGCGTTGGCGGAACGAAAGGATGTTATTATCATTTCGTCAGTTTCCTGCATTTATGGACTTGGAAGCCCTATTGATTATAAGAATATGGTTCTGTCTTTGCGTCCGGGTATGGAGAAGGATAGGGATGATGTTATTAAGAAGCTCATTGAGATTCAATATGACAGGAATGATATTGATTTTAAACGTGGTACTTTTAGAGTGCGCGGTGATGTTGTTGAAATATTTCCTGCAAACTTTGGTGACAGTGCAGTGAGGGTTGAGTTTTTTGGGGATGAAATCGACAGAATTACGCAGATTGATGTTCTTACAGGCGAGATAAAATGCAGACTTGAGCATTTTGCAGTTTTTCCTGCATCTCACTATGTTGTACCTAGAGAAAAGATAGAAGAAGCGGCGCAAGCTATAAGTGCAGAGCTTGAGGAAAGAGTTGAATATTTTAAGAGTGAGAATAAGCTTCTTGAGGCACAGCGTATAAGCGAGAGAACTAATTTTGATATAGAAATGATGAGAGAAACAGGCTTTTGTTCGGGAATTGAGAATTATTCAAGACATTTATCAGGTCTTGAGCCGGGACAGCCTCCTCATACATTGATGGATTATTTTGATGATGAATTTCTAATAATAGTGGATGAGTCACATATTACAATTCCACAGGTGCGTGGTATGTATGCAGGCGATCAGTCGCGCAAGGGAACTTTGGTGGATTATGGTTTCAGATTACCTTCAGCAAAGGATAACAGACCTCTTTGTTTTGAGGAGTTTGAGTCTAAGATAGACCAGATGCTTTTCGTGTCGGCAACACCGAATGTCTATGAGCGCGATCACGAGCTTTTTAGAGCAGAACAGATTATTCGTCCGACAGGTCTGTTAGACCCACATGTTGAAGTTCGTGGTGTTGAAGGTCAGATTGATGATTTGATTAGTGAGGTTAATAAGGAAGTTGCGGCGAAGAATAAGGTGCTTGTAACCACACTTACTAAGAAGATGGCAGAGGATTTGACGGAATACATGAAGGAAGCCGGTATCAGAGTTAAGTACCTTCATTCGGACATTGATACTTTGGAGCGTACAGAGATTATTCGAGATATGCGTTTGGATGTATTTGATGTGTTGGTTGGTATCAATCTTCTTAGGGAAGGTCTTGATATTCCGGAGATTACATTGGTTGCCATACTTGATGCTGACAAGGAAGGATTTCTTCGTTCGGAGACGTCGCTTATTCAGACCATAGGCCGTGCGGCACGAAATAGTGAGGGACATGTTATTATGTATGCTGATACTATGACGGATTCCATGAGAGTGGCGATTGATGAAACTAACAGAAGAAGAGACATTCAGGAGAAGTATAACGAAGAACACGGCATTACGCCGACCACCATCAAGAAGGCTGTCCGTGACCTTATCAGTATTACCAAGGAAGCTACAGTCAGCATTGATAAACTTGAAAAAGACCCTGAGTCAATGGATGCTAAGGAAATCAAGAAGCTTATGGATAAGTTAAAGAAGCAGATGGAAAGAGCTGCAGCCGATTTGAATTTCGAGCAGGCAGCAGAGCTTAGGGATCAAATGATAGAATTGAAAAGGTTAATAGAGGATAATAATGTGTAAAATCATATTGAGGAGGAATTATGTCTGATAATCAGAAATATATAAAGATAAGAGGAGCGGCTGAACACAATCTAAAAGAGTTGTCAGTTGATATTCCTAGAAATAAATTTGTTGTGTTGACAGGTTTAAGTGGTTCAGGTAAGTCTTCGCTTGCATTTGATACCATTTATGCAGAGGGACAGAGAAGATATATGGAGTCATTGTCTTCCTATGCCAGAATGTTTTTGGGACAGATGGAAAAGCCTAATGTTGAGAGTATTGAGGGATTATCGCCGGCTATTTCCATCGACCAGAAGTCTACAAACAGAAACCCTCGTTCAACAGTTGGAACAGTTACGGAAATATACGATTATTTTAGATTGTTATATGCGAGAATAGGTGTGCCTCATTGCCCGAACTGTGGCAAGGAGATTATGAAGCAGACTGTGGACCAGATGGTGGATGTTATTATGGCATTGCCGGAGCGCACGAAAATACAGCTTCTTGCACCGGTTGTCCGTGGCAGGAAGGGTCGTCATGAGAAGATTTTAGAGCAGGCGAAGAAAAGTGGATATGTTCGTGTGCGTATTGATGGCAATATGTATGAATTGTCAGAAGAGATTACATTGGACAAGAATATTAAGCATAATATCGAGATAGTTGTGGACCGACTTGCGGTGAAGGAGGGAATTGAAAAGCGTCTTACAGACTCGATTGAAAATGTTCTTCATCTTGCGGATGGTCTTATGACTGTGGATGTTATTGACGGTGAGCCTATGAATTTCAGCCAGAGTTTTTCGTGCCCTGACTGTAATATCAGCGTGGATGAGGTTGAGCCAAGAAGCTTTTCATTTAACAATCCGTTTGGTGCCTGCCCTGTGTGCTTTGGTCTTGGTTATAACATGGAGTTTTCACCAGAGCTTATGATTCCGGATAGGACATTAAGTCTTAACGAAGGTGCCATCGTAGCAATGGGCTGGCAGTCATCCAATGATAAGAAGAGCTTTACACATGCGTTACTTGAAGCGTTGGCTGAAAGCTATGACTTTAGTCTGGATACTCCGTTTGAACAGTTGCCACAGAAGATTCAAGATGTGATTATTCACGGAACTAATGGCAGAAGTGTGAAGGTTCATTATATCGGTCAGCGTGGTGAGGGCTTCTATGATGTGGCATTTGAAGGTCTTATAAAGAATATGGAAAGAAAGTACAGAGAGACTTCATCAGAGACATTAAAGGCTGAATATGAAAGCTTGATGTCTATTACCCCTTGTGCGGAGTGCGAGGGACAGCGTTTGAAGAAGTCTTCATTAGCTGTAACTGTAGCTGATAAGAATATACATGAGATTACTTCTATGTCAGTAGGTAAATTGCGTGAATTTTTGGAAGAAATGCAATTATCTGAGCGTAATATTTTAATCGGTGGACAGATATTAAAGGAGATTAAGGCGAGAATTAAGTTTTTATCAGATGTTGGTCTTAATTATCTTACATTAGCCAGAGGAACTGCGTCCTTGTCAGGTGGTGAGGCACAGCGTATTCGTCTTGCAACACAGATTGGTTCAGGTCTTGTGGGTGTTGCTTACATTTTGGATGAGCCTAGTATAGGTCTTCATCAGAGAGATAATGATAAGTTGATTGCTACCCTTACTCGTCTTCGTGACTTGGGTAATACACTTATTGTAGTTGAACATGACGAGGATACAATGATGGCGGCGGACCATATTGTGGACATTGGTCCCGGTGCAGGAAGTCATGGAGGTGAGGTTATTGCGCAGGGTACAGCAGAGGAAATTATGAAATGTGAGGCTTCTATTACCGGAGCATATTTATCCGGTAAAATGAAGATTCCTGTGCCGAAGGAGCGTAGAAAACCTACAGGATATATAAAGGTTATTGGTGCCCGTCAGAACAATTTGAAGAACATAGATGTTGAAATTCCACTGGGCATAATGACTTGTGTAACCGGTGTGTCAGGCTCAGGAAAGAGTTCATTGGTTAACGAGATTTTATATAAATCATTGGCAAAAACATTGAATAGAGCAAGGACAATTCCTGGCGACCACGACAGAATCGAAGGTGTGGAGCAGCTTGATAAGGTAATTGATATTGACCAGTCACCTATCGGTCGTACGCCTCGTTCAAACCCTGCCACATACACAGGCGTATTTGACCAGATAAGAGATTTATTTGCGTCTACATCGGATGCCAAGGAGCGTGGCTAT
>CAZESO010000074.1:0-9368 GCA_964515325.1 uncultured Roseburia sp.
GAACCCGTGTTTTCGCCGTGAGAGGGCGACGTCTTAACCGCTTGACCAACGAGCCCAATGCGTCAGTAAATGACGCATAAGAGTTTACTTTGTAAACTCGTTGCTTAAAAGCACTCGTATAGTATACACAAATTGTATGCTTTTTGCAAGTACTTTTTTACTTTTTTTGAAATTATTTTTCTAATTTAAAAAATGCAATTTTATTATTAAGTTCATCTGAAAGCTTATTAAGTTCTTTTGTAGCACTTGTACATTCATCAATAATATTGGTAAGTTCTACCATTGAAGCTACTGTTTCTTCCGTACCTGCCGCATTCTCTTCTGAAATAGCCGCAAGATGTTCTACTGAATCCAACACCTTACTCTTTATTTCATCAAGACGTTCCATCTCGCCCTTAATAATGCCTATGGCATCATTTACAGCTTCAATTTCTGTATCAAGCTCAACAAACATCTTCTTTGTATCTTCAAGCTTACCGTGCTGAACATTCATTACATTCATCACGTCATTCATGATTTCAACACTTTCATTAGAGTTGTTAATAAGCTGTTCAACTATTTCCCTAATTCTCTCAGTTGAAGCAGTTGACTGGTCTGCTAATGTTCTTATTTCATTGGCAACAACAGCAAAACCTCTTCCATTTTCTCCAGCTCTTGCCGCTTCAATTGATGCATTAAGTGAAAGAAGATTTGTCTGTTCTGCAATATCAGAAATCAATGTAGTTGCTTCTCTAATTAGTAATGCAGACTTATTCGTTACATCTGTCTGTTTTTGAACTTCATCAACAGACTCTCTGGCCTTTTCATTTATTTGTGCAAGTTCTTCCAATGTCTCGCCAGCCTCATCACTATAACCTTTCATCTTTTTCGAACTTTCGCGCAAGTCATTTATCTTTTCTGTTGTTTCTTCAATGACACCACCCATATTTGACACTTCCATATTGGCATTCATTGTTTCATCTGCCTGTGTATTTGCACCATTTGCCATTTCATCTGCAGCCTTATTTACATTTGCAATTGTATCTGTAATTCTATCAAAGGACGAAACAAATTCACCCGAGAAATTTGATACTGAATTAGATACTTCAACAATATCTTTTACTGTGCCTCTAAGGTTAACTGTAACTTTATCAATAGCTCCTGATATTCTTCCAACCTCATCACCACGATTAATCATCTTAGAATCAATATCTGTTGTCAAATTACCCTTTGAAAGTCTATTCATATATTTAACAGTTTGCTTGATACCACTGGCAATTTTATTAGCAACCAAAATAGCCACTGCTACCGATATTATAAGTATAAGACATGCATATAAAATAATCTTTTGATTATATCCTTGAATCTGTGCATCAACATAGTCATTCTCAAGTCCTACAAAAACAGTTCCTACAACCGTACCAGAATCCCTGAATGGAAGAAACATACCATAATATGTTTTCCCATTCATTTCATATGATTCAGAATAATAATCTTCACCACTGTTAAGAGTTTTCAATACATCCTCATTAATCCTAAGATTATCAGGAATATTTCCTTCGGCATCTTTAATGGTTGAAACATATGCATTATTCTGAAAATAAAAAACAGTTTCAGAATTAGTTTCTTCTTTAATAGCATCAACAAATGTTGTATTTCTTGATATATTAATAGTTCCCTTGTAAAGTCCATCATTTGAAGGTCTTATTCCACCATCTGCAATATTTGTATAATACTGTTCAACCGCATTAGCAGATGCGACCAATTGATTATATACTAAATTTCCAGACAATTCGTTCATACTGTTAATAGCAACCATCATAATCTCTACTGCAATTATCACCATTACAACAGATACTAATATCGAAATTTTCAGTGTGATTGTTAAACCAAACTTTTTGCCTTCCTTTTTCTTTTCATTAGCCATATTAAATTCTCCTTGATTCACGCCCAAATTTTACGATAATTTTATCATAACGAAACAAAAAAATCAATATTAATCCAACTCAACCGCACCGGTATACAACTGATAATATCTGCCCTTCTTTGCAATAAGTTCATCATGTGTTCCGCGCTCTATTATTTCACCCTGTTCAAGAACCATAATGCAGTCAACATTTCTTACAGTGGAAAGTCTGTGCGCTATTACAAATGTTGTTCTGTCATTCATAAGTCTGTTCATACCATGCTGGATATGCTTTTCTGTTCTTGTATCAACCGAGCTTGTAGCTTCATCGAGTATAAGCATTGGAGCTTTTGAGATAGCCGCTCTTGCAATATTGAGAAGCTGACGCTGACCCTGACTTAAGTTTGCTCCATCACCTTCTATAACAGTGTCATATCCATTTGCAAGTCTCTTAATAAATGAATGTGCACTTGCTGTCTTTGCCGCTGCCTCAACCTCTTCATCAGTCGCATCAAGACGACCATATCTGATATTTTCTCTTACAGTACCTGTGAACAAATGTGTATCCTGAAGTACCATTGCAATGTTATGTCTCAAGCTATCCTTATCAATGTCTTTTACATTGATGCCATCAATTGTTATCTCCCCCTCATCAATGTCATAGAAACGATTGATAAGGTTTGTTATGGTTGTTTTTCCTGCACCTGTTGAACCAACAAATGCAACCTGCTGTCCCGGTCTTGCAAATACATCTATATTTTTTAAAACCTTCTTATCAGGAACATATCCAAATGAAACATTTTTAAGTTCTACATCACCGTGAATCAATACATTATCTTCATTAGCTTTTTCTTCTTCTGAAAGCTTTTCATACTCTTCTGGTGTATAAAGCTTCTTCAAATGCTTATTCTTATCTTCCATTGGCTCATCCATTACCTGGAACACTCTCTCAGCTCCGGCTAAAGCAGAGAATATTGTATTAATCTGCATTGAAATCTCATTTACAGGTCTCGAAAACTGTCTTGAATATTGTGTAAATAATGCAAGACCACCAATGTCAAAGCCTCTTGTAATACATAAAATACCGCCCACAACACCTGTTATCGTATAGCTTATCTGGCTCATATTACCCATTACAGGTCCCATAATACCACCAAAGAATTGAGCTTTAACCTGATTTTCTCTAAGCTCATCACTTAAAATTTCAAAATCATTAACAGCTTCATCTTCATGACAGAACACCTTTACAACCTTCTGTCCTGTAACCATTTCTTCTATATAACCATTAACCGCACCAAGTGCTCGCTGCTGCCCACTATAATACTTTCTGCTTCGTCCACCAATTTTACCACCAATATAAGCCATAAGCGGAATTGTAACAATTACAATAATTGCAAGGAACCAATTTACACTAAACATAAGTATAAGTGTTCCGACTATTGTAATAATACCATTAAACAACTGAACCAATGTATTGTTAAGCATTTCACCTACTGAATCTAAGTCATTTGTAAATCTACTCATCAATTCACCATGAGTATGTGTATCATGATATCTTACAGGAAGTCTTTGTAATTTATCAAACAAATCATTTCTTATTCTCTGTAGCGCATTTTGAGAAATTCTAATCATAATTCTCTGCTGAATATAACTTGTCAAAACGCCTGCAAGGTAAATGACTGCCATTATCAAAAGACCCGAAATAAGCATTTCTGCTTTTTCAGCCTTAGTTGTACTGCCATCAACAAGATTATTAATGATAGGTCTTAATACATAACTTCCTCCAAGAGCTGAAAGCGTAGAAACTATAACACATACAAATACTAATATAAGCTTCATTTTGTCAGTAGAAATGTAATTTAATATCCTTTTAACTGACTTTGATACATCCTTACCCTTTTCAGCTTTCATTGCCCCTTTTCCTCTGCCAGGGCCTCCCGGTCCGCCAGGTCCCGGTCCCATTCCCGGCCCCTTAGCAGTCATTTTAGAATTACCAAGCTCTGAATATTTTTTTAGAAGCATTTCTTTTCTTGATTCCATTACGCAGTCACCTCCTCTTTATCCATCTGTGAATAATAGATTTCCTGATATTCTTCACATGACTTCATAAGTTCATCATGAGTACCAATACTTGATATCTTACCATCATCCATTACAATTATCTTATCCGCATCAATAACAGATGATATTCTCTGTGCGATAATAAGCTTTGTAGTATTCTTCAAATCTGTTCTGAAGCTTTCCCTTATCTTCTTTTCCGTTGCTGTGTCAACCGCACTTGTACTATCATCAAGAATAAGTATCTTAGGCTGCTTCAAAAGCGCTCTGGCAATACATAATCTCTGTTTCTGTCCACCGGATACATTTGTACCACCCTGACCTAAAAATGTTTCATATCCATCTGTAAAACCTGTAACAAATCCATGAGCCTGTGACGCTTCTGCAAATTTGAACACTTCCTCATCCTCTGCTTCCTTATTTCCCCATTTAATATTTTCCATAATAGAACCTGAGAATAATACATTGTTCTGTAATACCATACCAACGCCTTCTCTTAAATTCTCTATTGAATATTCCTTTACATTTGTGCCATCAACCAATACTTCGCCTTCATCTGTATCATAAAGTCTAGGAATCAATGATACCATACTAGTTTTCCCACAACCTGTCGAACCAATGATACCCACTGTTTCGCCAGGATTTATTGTACAGTTAATATCTTCAAGAACCCATTCTTCATTATTTTTATAATACTTAAAGCTTACGCCCTTAAATTCAATTTTACCAGCTGTTACTTTCTTATCCTTTTCATTAGCATTATCATCGTTAAGCTCAACATTTGTTTCTAATACTTCTTTTATTCTTCTTGAAGATGTCAATGCTCTTGAACTGTTAAGGAAAATCATACTCATCATCATAAGTGATGAAAGAATCTGGACAACATATGTAGTAAACTGATTCAACTGTCCAATTTCCATATCACCTACAATTACCTGATTACCACCAAAATATACAACCGCAAGTGTTGTAAGATTCATGGCAAGTGTCATTACCGGCATCATAAATATTACAATATTCATAGCATGTAATGTCTTATCCTTCAATTCCTGATTGGCTGTTTTAAACTTCTCTTCTTCAAAATCTTCTCTTACAAATGATTTAACAACTCTGATATTTGTAAGATTTTCCTGTGTTGTAGTATTAAGCCCATCAAGTTTCTTCTGCATTATTCCAAATCTAGGGAAACCAGTCTTAATTAAAAGTGCAAGTGTAATAGCCAAAATTGGAATAACAACAAGAATAACTGCTGCCAACTTTGGATTAATACTAAGTGTCATAATTATCGCCGCAATAAACATACCTGGCGAACGAAGTGCCATTCTAAGCATCATAGTTACCATATTTTGCATAACAGTAACATCATTTGTAAGTCTTGTTACCAATGAACCTGTACTAAAATCATCAATATTGGCAAAAGAAAATTCCTGAATCTTTTTAAACATATCCTTTCTCAAATCATTGGCAAATCCACTGGATGCTTTAATGGCAAAGTAAGCACCACCTACGCCTCCAGCCATCATCAAAAGCGCAGTAACAACCATAATTGCACCAACACCTACTATATATGAAATACTTGCTTTTTCTGTAACACCTTCATCTATGATTTTTTGCAAAAGTGCAGGCATCCATGCCTCTCCTATAACTTCTATAATCATAAATATAGGACCGAGAATAAATGCACTTAAATATGGTTTTATGTATTTTGAATATTTAACCTTCATTTTTCAAATTCCCTTCTATTCTTTCTAGATATTCTATTAATTGTTCCTTTTCTTTATCCGAGAAATCTTTAAACATATTCTCTTCCATATTGTCAAACACCTGTCTGCTATATTCAACTACAGACTTAGCTTTGTCAGTCAAAACTATCTTATTAAGTCTGTTATCATTTTCATCAACTATCTTTTCAATATATCCGCCTTTTTCAAGCTTCTTCAATGAAACTGCAACCGTTGCCGTTGATATTTTCATATGTGACGCTATTTCCTTCTGTGAATAGAAACTATTATCACTTATACACATAAGCATCTTATGCTGACCTTGAAATACACCTGTTGAATTAAATATCTTTTCCATTACACATCTGTGTTTCCGGGAAATCTGATTAATTCTCCAAGAAATATGCTCGCATTTTCTTTCGTTCAAACAAACACTTCCTTTCCTATTATATAAAAAATAGCAAGCAAACAATTAGCTATCTAATTATCTGCTTGCTAATAATACAATCTTTATATAAATATATCAAGTAAAATTAGTTTACATACAAAATTATTTCTGTAACATACTTGAAATGGATTTTAAAATATTGTCATTAATCTTAATAAGAACCTTTAGGAATGTAACAACCTGTGCCATAATAACCGCATTTCCATTACATTTCTGTACTATTGAAATACCAAAATATATGAAGTTATCCTCCAATGCCATAAACACATCTGAATTATCTCTTTTTGTTTCCATAATTCTAATAACATTTAACTGATTTGAAATGCTAAATATTCTCTGGATATCCACAAATAAATTATCAAGATTCACATTCTTGCATTTTTCATCAACCTCTTGTGTTACGGTCATGATGTCATCTGCAAAAATTTCATTCACATACTCTTTAATGGTATCTGCCCAGATTTCATTTTCTTCATTTTCCATTATAGAATATGCAAATCTAATCATTGAAAGAAGATAATTCTCACTTAAATTCTCTAATGGCTTTCCTGATTTTTTAACATAATCAAGATTCTGAATTTCATCAAGTTCCATTATTGTAGTTCTAATGTTTCTCTTGATTTGAGACAATTCTATCTCTTTATCCTTATCAACACCAAAGGCTTCACAAATGTCTGTCCATGATTTTTGGATTTCATCAAGAGTTTCTTTAAACTCGTTTACATCTTCTGTAAATTTATTTTCCATTACAACGTCACCTTCTTAAATACTTTCTTACCCTTTTTAATTACAACACCTGCTTCTAACTGCTCTTTTGTAATTGTAGCCTTAATATCCGCAACCTTTTCACCATCAAGTGTTACACCACCCTGTTCAACAGCACGTCTTGCTTCATTTCTAGATGTAACAATTTCTGCTGCTACCATTGCTGTAAGAATATCTACAACACCATCAACAAGTTTGTCTTCACCAATATTTGCTGTTGGCATATTTTCAGCATTTCCGGCAGAGAACAATGCTCTTGAGCTTTCCTGTGCAGCCTTTGCGTCTTCTTCGCCATGAACAAGCTTTGTAAGCTCGAAAGCTAAAATCTCCTTAGCCTTATTAAGTTCGCTTCCTTCCCACTTATCCATAGCATCAATTTCTTCAAGTGGCAAGAATGTAAGCATTCTGATACATTTAAGAACATCTGCATCTGCAACATTTCTCCAGTACTGGTAGAATTCGTATGGAGTCGTCTTATTTCTGTCTAACCAAACTGCACCTGACTGTGTCTTACCCATCTTCTTACCTTCTGAATTAAGAAGAAGTGTAATTGTCATAGCGTGTGCATCCTTGCCAAGCTTTCTTCTGATAAGCTCTGTACCACCAAGCATGTTACTCCACTGGTCATCACCACCAAACTGCATATTACAGCCATAATCCTGGAATAATTTGTAAAAGTCAAAGCTCTGCATAATCATATAGTTGAATTCAAGGAAGCTTAATCCCTTTTCCATTCTCTGCTTATAACATTCAGCTGCAAGCATACGATTTACAGAGAAATGTGGTCCTACATCTCTTAACATTTCTACATAATTAAGACCTAATAACCAATCAGCATTATTAACAAGCATTGCCTTTCCTTCTGAGAAATCAATAAATCTGCTCATCTGTTCCTTGAAACATGCAACATTGTGTGCGATTGTTTCCTCTGTCATCATCTGTCGCATATCACTTCTTCCTGATGGGTCACCAATCATAGCTGTACCACCGCCGATAAGTGCGATTGGCTTGTTGCCAGCCATCTGCAATCTCTTCATAAGACATAAAGCCATAAAGTGTCCTACATGTAAGCTATCTGCAGTAGGGTCAAAACCAATATAGAAAGTAGCCTTTCCATTATTAACCATTTCTCTAATTTCTTCTTCATTTGTTACCTGTGCAATAAGTCCTCTTGCAACTAATTCTTCATAAATCTGCATTTTTCTAACCTCCGCTTTTATTTGCAGGAACGCTCGTAGATAAAATCTACTCGCTGATGCGATATTTGCCAAATGACACTTCGCGTCATTAAAATAATAATCAAAAGCCAACTTCCTTGTAAACAAGAGTTGTCTTTTTCTTATTATTTTACGACTCGCGTCGCATGGCTCATTATTACGCACAAAAGGCACCTGCCGCCTTTAATAAAAAGGACGACAAGTGCCGTGATACCACCTTTTTTTCGTCACAGCCTCACGACTGCAACCTCAACGAGTACTATGTAAATCTACTCACATCTATACTCTGACATTATAACGGTTGTCCTCCGCCGTAGCCTACCAAGTCATATTTCCAATAAACTCTTCGGTACGGAGCTCCCAGATGTATTCGTATACAACTTCCCTTGCGCCTCTCATCAACCGGCAACTTTCTGTAAATTCCACTGTATACTACTTCTTCTATTCATAGCCTTTAATTTATTAAGTTGTTGTTATTTTAAAAGGGAATTGCAAATATGTCAAGATAGTTTTTACATAAATTTGCAAACTTCATCTTCTGTCATTTCATACTCATCCACAATCAATTTCATAATAGATTCATCATCCAAACCAGCTTTTCTCATCATTATGATAGATTTTTGCATTCCTTGTTGCATCCCTTGCTGCATTCCTTGCTGCATTCCTTTTTTCCATCCTTCTTCTAACACTTCATCCACTAATCCTTCTGCCATATTACACATATCTTTCAACTCCTTTTCAACATTCTGCTCTACTGTTATATTATGTTCTTCTTTCAATTTTTTCAGTTTTTCTGTTACTTTCAAGTCTTTAGAAAATAATACATTTAACATTCCTGTTAATTCATTATTATTGTTCTTACCATTAAAACAAACTATACCAACAACTATCTTATCATATTCATTCTTAATATCAGGTAAACATCCCAATATATCTTTCTTTTCAAATGAATATATAGATATTGCATTACCTATGTAATTTGGAGCATTCATGCATATCCAAATCGAATACACTTTCTTTATTTTGTGATATTCAGAATTTTTAAATTCCACTCCATATTGAGACGATATCATTCTTGCCCCATAAAAAATCCCTCTGGTTACTAATGAATACTTGGGTTTAAACTTGTTCTGTCCCTCAATATTGATAATAATCTTAGTATATTCGTTTTTCTCAGGCACAAATACAACAAATCGTATATCAAATGTTATTGTACCTTCATTTGGAACCGTATCATCTGTATCAATACCAGTTATTCGTTCACCATTATTACT
>CAZESO010000075.1:0-9331 GCA_964515325.1 uncultured Roseburia sp.
AGGTCAAGGCAATCTTTGACGACGAGATCGAATCCGAGGTCTTTGACTGCTCCGGCCTGCCGGAAGACTTCATCGACATCCACCCTTGTCAAAGCTAAGAAGAGAAAGAATACAATTAATTGTTGTTGTCTTACCACTGCCATTTGGTCCAAGTAAACCAAATATCTCACCTTCTGCAACTTCAAGATTAAAATGATCAAGTGCCAACACTTCCTTATATCTCTTTACCAGATTTTTTACTTCAATAGCGTTTCCCATTTTTTCCTCCATTTCAGTGTGTCATACACACATTCCTCTATTTTCAAGCTTTTGCTTGTTTGTTTTCTTTTCATGTCATTATAATACCAAATCATTTGTCACATAACCAGTGAACAGAATCATTTGTCATAAGTGACAAATGTCATTTTTTGTTGTATACTCTAAAAGGTGTTTTTACTCCGCATAAGAGTATTGATTTTGGAGGAAAGAAAATGATTGTATTTGCGAAACTTTTAGTGCTTATTATATGTGCATTTATACAATTTCATATATATACCATAAGCTCGTTAAATATTGTTATATCCCTTATTGCAATGATTATATCCTGCTTTCCTACCATAGTAAGGCACGATATATTTGGCGGAAAAGGGCTAAAAATAATATCAGGCTGTCTGTGGATTACATTCCTCATTACAGCCTTATTTATACCGGAATTTAGATGCTATATCCCTCTCGCAGTTATTGATTTATTAGGACTAAAGCTGCTTTTTCCTATACTTATAGCTGTTTTATGTTTAATATTAGATTTTGTCACCAAAACCAATTCATTTAATATACTTGTTTCTGTACTGGCAGGATTTTTGCAATATGCAATCGCTAAATCAGAACAATTAACCGAAGAATTAAAACTTCTTCGAGATACTTCAAAAGAACGAGAGCTTCTCATTGAAGAGAAAAATCACAGACTTATAGAAAAGCAGGATGCTGATATCTACGCAGCAACATTACGCGAACGAAACCGTATTGCAAGAGAGATTCATGATAATGTAGGACATATGCTTACACGCTCAATATTACAGATAGGCGCCATCAAGACAATTAATCAAAATGATGTATTAAAAGAGCCTTTGGAAGGACTTCATGAAACACTTAATACAGCTATGACTAATATTCGTAGTAGTGTTCATGATTTGCATGATGAGTCAGTTGACTTAGAAGCTGCTATCTACGAAATTGTGAACAATGTAAATGATATAAAGGTAAACCTCCAATATGATATGAGTTTAAACATTCCGAAAAGCATTAAATACTGCTTTATCAGCATTACCAAAGAAGCTGTCAACAATGTTTTAAAACACAGTAATGCTAATGAGCTTGACATTATTATGCAGGAACATCCCGCATTTTATCAGCTACTTATTCACGATAATGGCACTAATATAAATGTCAAGGCTACTGAAGGTATCGGTCTTACCAATATGCGTGACCGTATCAAAAATTTAAACGGAACTATAAAGATTACGACTGATAACGGATTTAAAATCCTTATCTCAATTATAAAAAACAGGAGTGTAGAAGAATGAATATAATTATCGTAGATGATGATAAACTGGTTTCATTATCATTGAAAACAATACTTGAGGCTCAGCCTGATATCAAAGTATTAGCTATGGGAGATAACGGTGAAGAGGCAATTAAGCTTTATGATGAACATAAGCCGGATGTACTTCTCATGGACATTCGCATGGATAAAATGAATGGTCTGGATGCCGCCAAAAACATTATTGAAAAGCATTCTGATGCAAAAATTTTACTTCTTACAACATTTTCAGATGACGAATACATAATCAAGGCTATTCAATTTGGCGCAAAGGGATATATCTTGAAGCAGGCATTTGAGACAATAGCTCCGGCTATCAACGCTGTTTACAATGGTCAGACCGTGTTTGGCGATGAAATTATGAATAAAATACCTTCTCTTATTAACAAAAAAGAGAATGCCAACTATAGCGACTTTGGTCTTACTGACAAAGAATTCGAAATCGTAAAATACGTAGCTGACGGTCTGAATAACAAAGAAATTGCCACAGAGATGTTCTTCGGTGAAGGTACTGTAAGAAACTATATCAGCAACATTCTTGAAAAACTCGAACTCCGTGACAGAACTCAGTTAGCTTGTTTTTATTATAAAAATTTCTAAATATAAAGGAGAAATCGTTTGTACGACTTCTCCTTTTAATTATTTACCTAATACCTTATTAATTGCGGCATAAAGAGTTTCTTTCTGGAATGGCTTCACTATAAAATTCTCAGCCCCATTCTTAATAGCTTCAGCAATCTGCATTTGCTGCCCTACAGCTGAACACATAATAACCTTAGCATTATTATCCAGCTCTTTTATGCGCTTAACCGCCTCAATACCATTCATATCAGGCATTGTTATATCCATAAGTACCACTTCCGGTTTAACCTTTGAATACATCTCTATTGCCTCTACGCCTGTGCCTGCTTCTCCTACAACTTCATGTCCCTGTGGTTCTATCATCTGCCTTATTGTCATTCTCATAAAAGCAGCATCATCCACTACTAATATTCTTGCCATAGCATCACTTTTCCCTTCCCTTATATATTTGATTGTAACAATCACACATAAAACTATTTACATTTTATCACATTTTAGGATTTTAGGGAATATTTTTTTAAATATTATAGTTGTCTCTTCAACAACTGCAGTATTCCCATAAAGTTATCATCAAAAACAACTGCACTCATACCAGCCTGTTTCGCCCCTTCTACATTATCCTGTCTGTCATCTATAAACAAACACTCTTCAGCATCAAGATTATATTTTTCAAGTATATATTCATATATTTCTATATTAGGCTTAATTATATGAACATCTGAAGATACAACTACTCCATCAAAGAAATCTAAATCATAATGCTTTGGAAAATATTCATAAAATTTTGAACATGCATTGGACAATATATATACTTTAAACCCCATCTGCTTTACTTTTCTACAAAATTCCTGTGCTCCATCCACAGGCAACATACATACATCCCAATATTCAACACATTCTTTTAATTTATTATGTAAATTTGCAGGAACTCGCATACTAACCCCTTCAAATCTCTCTGAATTAGTTATCTGCCCCAAGTCGCCTTTTATCCACTCTTCTCCACAAAAAAGTTCTTTGTAAATAATTGATTTTTCCTTATCATTATCACAAACGCTATTTAATATTACATTTGGATTGTAGTCTAGTAATACATTTCCCATATCTAATATGACATTTTTTATTGGTTTACTTATCATTACTCTATTTCCCATCTCTGTATTACATCCTCACATTTATCTGCATCATATTCCGAAACAGCTTCCTTGAGCTCTTCAAAGAGGCCTTCCTGTTCACCTTCATATTGATATTCAGACATTTCATTAATAATCTCTTCAATCTTATCCATATCCAAATCTTCCAAGGCTTCTCTTATTTCACCAAAGAATCTTTCTAATTCTTCATTGGTTATTAGCTTCAACGAGCTCTTATCTTTCTCTTCGGTCACAAAATAAGATTTAAGAATATCTATATATTGCATATATTGTTCCAACATTTCATTGGTACACTGATGGATTAATACAGCGTCTTTTTCATTTCCTGCCTGTTCTAAACGAGCTGCCTTCTCTGATAATGCAATGGCGCCTATCTGTCTGGAAGCACTTTTTAAAGCATGTACTTCTATGGTATATCTGCTCCAATCCTCAATTCGTTCTGACTCTTTTATCAGTCGAGCCTTCTTCTCAATTGCCTGATAATAATCCTTTAATACTGCCCAAAACAATCTTTCACTTCCAAGCATTCTTAAAGCAGCCTCTGTATCTAATCCGTCAATTTTTATAGTTTTTGTTTCTTGTTGCAGAATTTCATCGCTCTTTCCGCTAACCTTTTTAAGCTTCTCTTTTGGTAACCATGTTCTCAATTTGTTTACCATAGTTCTCATTTCAATAGGTTTTGCAATAAAATCATTCATTCCTTCTTCAATAAATAATTCTTTTGTTCCGCTTACTGCGTTGGCTGTCAGTGCGATAATTGGAAGATTCGCGTATTCAGGATGGAAACGACGAATAACTCTGGTTGTCTCCACGCCATCCATTTCCGGCATCATATGATCCATAAATACCAAATCATACTTCTTTGCAGAAACCATTTCAACAGCCTGCTTTCCACTTGTTGCCTTATCAATTTTCATTTGAATTGGTTTTAATAAGCCTTCTGCTACTGTAAGATTAATAACATTATCATCTACTATTAAGATTTCCGCTTCTGGTGCGATAAAATCAAAATCTTCTAAATTTGCAAATCCAAATTTATCACTAATATCTTCTCCCTTTAGTAATGATGCAATATTTAGAACAAAAACAGGTTTTCTTACTACTAATAGATTATCCATGTTTGATTTGGCATCATTTCTAAAATCAATCATTAATATAGTTTTAATATCTTTATTACTTTTAACAAACTCTTCAACTTTTTTAGAAAACATTCCTTGTCCTACAAAAAAGTAATTCATATTCTTTTTCTTTACAAACTCTAATTCATCCTCTGAATCTAAAGATATATATCTTATTCCCAATTGCCTCATATCCTTTTCAATATGATTTCTCAAGAATCCATTAGCAATTAAACCTCCAACAAGGATTTCCTCTTTGTTGTCTATACTGATTGAAGGTGTTTCATCAACAATAATCTGAGGAATGGCAAAAGAGAACAAGCTTCCCTTTCCATATTCACTTTCAACCCAGATATCACCTCCCATAAGTGTTACAATTCGCTTAGAAATAGCAAGTCCCAATCCTGTTCCTTCTATATTTCTATTACGCTTACTGTCCACTTGTTGGAATGCCTCAAATAATTTGGCAACATCCTGTTTTTTAATACCAATGCCTGTATCCTGTACTGAAACGACCAAAAGCATCTCATTCTGAGATTTTTTCTGGAAGCCTACTTTTAATACAACCTGACCTTCTTTAGTGAATTTAACCGCATTATTAGACAAATTGATGATAACCTGTTTTAAGCGGTTAATATCACCTTTAATCAGACGTGGAAGTTTTGGATCAATGTCCAATATTAACTCCACATCTTTATCTCCAATTCTGGTATTAATAATATTAGCAACGTCATTAATCAACGACATCATCTCATATTCTTCTTCCTCAATTGACATCTTTCCTGCTTCAATTTTAGAAAAATCAAGAATATCATTAATAATTGTTAACAATGTCTTTCCTGACGAAATAATCTGACTAATATATTCTCTTGCAGTTTTAGGCAAATCTTCACGCAACGCCATCTCTGCCATACCAATAACAGCATTCATAGGTGTTCTGATTTCATGGCTCATATTAGCCAAAAAATCAGATTTCATCTGTGCTACATGTTCCACCTCTTCATTAGCTTGAAGTAATGCATATCTATCATATGCCATATTTGAAATAATCGTTGACATTTGATATAAAAACTTTGTATCACGCTCTAATTCTTCCGGCTCAATATATCGAATTTTCTTTGCTGCTTCAAGATATCCTTGAGGATCAACACCGATTTCCTCAGCTACTTTTAACAATTTCTGTTCATCTAATTCTTCCGTTCTGACTTGCCCACCAGTAATACTTCCAACCATCTTTCCATGTGCAATAATTGGCGCAGCAAAATCTACCAGTCCCGCATGACAGTGATATATTACGGTCTTACCTTGTTTTAACGCCATTTCGCCACCACGTCGGTCACACTCCTCACATCTAACTCTGCCTATTGGTGACCTTTTATTATAATTATGACAAAATTCTGAAGGCAATGTATCTTTAGTAACATTAACTCCTTTTTCATCAGAAATACCAATTGCAATATTACATACATCACAAAAAGCGTCTTGAATCATCTGCAAAGTTTCTACACTTATCAGATCAGTTAATTTTATTTCATCATACATAACTCTCACCTATCCTATCACTTTGCTAATTGTCTGTATCAATTTGTCATGATCAATCGGCTTTAACAAATAACCTTGTGGTTTCATCATAAGAACCTTTTGAATTTTCTCTCGGTCATTTATGCCTGTTAAAAATACTACCGGAATATCCTTTGTATCTTCATTAGCTCTAAGCTTTTCTAAAACCTCCGGACCGCTCTCACCGGGCATCTCATAGTCAAGCAAAATCAAATCTGCATTTTTTCTTTCTAAAAAGCTCAAACCAATTTTACCACTAACTGCAGTAGCTACACTATATTCATCTCTTAATTCTTCTTTGATGAGCTTCAACATCATAGGGTCATCATCAATAACTAGGATTTGCTTATTTACGCTACTGATTTTCTGTTCTTGTTTTTCTCGTTTTACCGTAACTTTTTCCTGAACTTCAATTTCTTTTTCAAGCTCAGCTTTCTTTTCATCACTTAATTCTATTGTTTCTTTCTGTTCTTTTATAAGATTGATGACTTTTTCCGTTATTGTATTTGCATTAATCGGTTTTTCGAGAACCAAGCTTACTATCTCCGGTTTCCAACGCATAAATTCAGCACAAGCTTCACTCTCTCCAATTAAAATTAATTTTTGCTTTTTTCTGCCAACTTCATTCAATGCATTAACCAATGTCATAATAGTTTCTTTAGTCTCAACTGTCATACAATAAACAAATGCATCCGGCTGAAAATATTTGATATGATTTGCAATATCAAAGCTTCTGACAGTAGTTGTCATACATTCAAAGTTATCGCTCATAACATAAAAGAAATCGTCAATGGTCGTTTGATTTTTTCCTGCTAATAATATTTTGTATTTCATCACGTACCTCCTGTATAAATAATATACAATCTAAATTAATAGATTAATTATATCACATTATTACAAGAAAGTGAATTATTCTTTTATCCTAAAATTTTCTTTAAATCGTTTTCCACAGTACTAATTGGTGAGATATTGTAATTCTCAACCAAAAACTTCAATATATTAGGTGATACAAAGGCCGGAAGTGTTGGTCCTAAATAAATATTTTTGATACCAAGATGCAATAATGTCAATAATATACAGACTGCTTTCTGTTCATACCATGACAATACCATTGATAAAGGTAATTCATTTACTCCACATTCAAATGCCTCTGACAATGCTATGGCAACCTTAATTGCGCTATAAGCATCATTACACTGTCCCATATCCATAAGTCGTGGTAATCCTCCAATTTCACCTAAATCCAAATCATTGAATCTGTACTTTCCACAGGCAAGGGTAAGAATAACCGAATCCTCCGGTATCTTCTTTACAAATTCTGTATAATAATTTCTCCCTACTCTTGCACCATCACAACCTCCAACCAAGAAGAAATGCTTTATCATTCCTTGCTTAACAGCATCAATAACCTTATCTGCAACTCCTAATACTGTTCTATGACCAAATCCTGTCACAACTTCATTACCACCATTAATCCCTACTCGATACTGTTCATTACTAAAACCGCCAAGTTCTAGTGCCTTCTCGATAACCGGTGTGAAATCCTTTTCATTTCCTATATGAATCATCTCAGGATATGATACCACTTCCGTTGTAAACACTCTGTCCCCATAACTTTTCTTTACAGGCATAATACAGTTTGTTGTATACAAAATCGCTCCCGGAATATTATCAAATTCCTTTTGCTGATTCTGCCATGCTGTACCAAAATTGCCTTTCAAATGTGAATACTTTTTCAATTCAGGATATGCATGCGCCGGAAGCATTTCTCCATGAGTATAAATATTTATGCCTTTTCCCTCTGTCTGCTCTAATAATAATTTCAAATCAAGCAAATCATGACCTGTAATCACGATAAATGGTCCTTTTTCTATTGTAAGCGAAACCTTTGTAGGAACAGGATTTCCAAAGGTCTCTGTATTTGCCCTGTCAAGAAGCTCCATACATTTTAGATTTACTTCTCCGACTTCAAGCACAACCGGAAGTAATGCATCAATTTCCAAGTCATAACTAATAACCGCTAGTGCTTTATAAAAGAAATCATTAACCTCTTTATCCTCATATCCAAGCACTAACGCATGATATGCATATGCTGCCATACCTCTTATTCCAAATAATATCAATGATTTCAAAGAACGAATATCCTCATCTGTCTCCCAAATATTCTTCATATCAAAATCATCTGTATTTCCACAAGGAAAAGCACATGTACTACAACCCGGTACAATTTTAGCCTTCTCCTCCCTTACGCGATTTATCATCTTTTGTATTGTAGCATTATTGAAATTAACATTTGTAATAGTTGTAAACAGTCCTTCAATAATTAATCTTGTGGAGTTATCTGTCGGTGTATTATTCCCACAGGCTTTTGCAAGACCAATCAATGCTCCTGTCAGTTCATCCTGCAATGCAGCAGTATCTGCAGATTTACCACATACACCTGCATTTCCTGTACATCCATTACATGTTGCTGTTTGTTCGCATTGAAAACAAAACATCTTTTTATCCATCAAAAAAAACCTCCTTATTGTTGATGCATCTATGTTATACATCAAAATAGGAGGTTTAAATGTTGCATGTGCAACAAAACTATTAAATAATGTTATTCCATTTTATACCAATAAACTATTATCCTATCTAACCATATCTCTTAATGCCTGATTAGTCCTACCATACATTTCCTCTGCCTGTTCTGATAAAAGGCGATGTTTCGGAAATGCTGTTAAATACAATGCCACTATCAAAAGCAAAAATGGTACAAATATATCCATAATGATAACTACCTTCACCAATAACATTTGCTCAACATTCAGCATGATATCCATCATATCCTTAATACTTGTCATCAGTTGTACATAATTAACCATTGCCCACAAATAAACTATTAAACTCATTCTCCAACCTGTCTGTGGATTTAAAAAAACAAATAACCACATTAATTGAAACAATAAAGCAAATGTATCTTTTACAATGGTCCCCATAGTTAACATTCCCATTTGTTGCGACACAATCGTAACCATCACAAAGTGAATTAACCAATATAGCAATACCACTCTTAAAATTATTCTTTTCTTCTTTACCCATTCTGCAACATCCGGATGTTCTCTTAAATATTGTTCTTGCTCTGCCAAAACCGAATTTCTTTGTTGTTCAAAATACTCTTTATCCATTTGTATCACTTCTCTCCAAATTATTTTCACTTAAACATTATACCACAAATCTCCACATATAGTTGAAAAATAATTTTAATGATTATACTATATAAAATAATTTTATAAAAATGAAAGAAATCTTCTATATAAATCGTATTATAAGTGAAGGAGGGTAGTTAATGTGAATAC
>CAZESO010000076.1:0-9141 GCA_964515325.1 uncultured Roseburia sp.
AAAGACATTACAAAGAAATACGAAGATATGATAGCTGTAAATGGCATTAGTTTTTATGTTGAACAAGGTGAAATATTTGGTCTTGTTGGACCCAATGGAGCAGGCAAAAGTACCACGATTAATATGATTACAGGACTTTTAGTACCTGATAATGGAAGTATTATATTTGAGAATGGTAAAAGTTTTAAGGAGTGGAGAGGAAATATTGGTCTTGTGCCACAGGATTTGGCTATTTATCCGGATTTGTCAGCGGAGGAAAATGTTACTTTTTTTGCTGGGTTATATGGATTAAAAGGAGTCGAGCTTAAGAACAGAGTACAAGAGGCATTAAGGATTGTTGGGCTGTTAGATCAGGGAAAGAAGCACTCAGACAAATTCTCAGGCGGTATGAAAAGAAGACTTAATATTGCCTGCGCCATAGCTCATAATCCTAAGCTTATTATTATGGATGAACCTACAGTGGGCATAGACCCTCAATCGAGAAATTACATATTGGAAGGCATCAAAGCTTTGAGAGAAGCCGGAACAACAGTTATTTATACTTCTCATTATATGGAAGAGGTAGATGAAATCTGTGACAGAATTCTTATTGTTGACCATGGTAATATAGTTGAAAGTGGTGCCATTAATGAGATTAAGGAAAGATACAAAACAGGGGATAAACTTCCAAGCTTAGAAGAAGTGTTCCTTACAGTTACAGGAAAGGAGCTTAGGGACTAATGATTTGGAATATGTATAAAAAGGAAATCAGGTCATATCTTCGAAGTCCTTTTCAATTGGCATTTACTTTAATATTTCCTGTGATGCTGGTACTTCTTATGGGGTATATTATGTCAAATGTTGTGGGTGAAACAGCTAATGTGGAAAGTGATGAAGAGATAACAGTTTTGTATTTGGTAGAAGACAATACAAATACAGAATATATAACAGAGTTTGAGATTTTTAAAGCATATGCAGAAGAAGGAATGGAGATTTTTTGGCAGGAAGTAAAGGAGTTTGAAGCCGCAAAAGAAAAGGTTGACTCGAATGATGCAATTGCGCTTATAAAGGTCTCGGAAGAAGGCTTTTATTATTATCGTTCGCCTTATAATGAACCTGATGCAAGTAAGGTGTTGAGGGCTGCTTACAACAATATGCTTGGTGAGTTTACAAATCTTTCTCAAAGTAATGTAACTTCAACAATTGTAGAGGTGGAAAAGGTTGATTCATATACATATTTTACTTTCGCAGAATTGGGATTCATAATGCTTTATATAAGCCTTATCGTGGGGCAAAGTGTATTTGTGGATAAGGATACAAAAGCATTTAGAAGAATATACATATCGGATGCAAGTGTGAATTCCTATGTGGCATCAAAGGTGGCATTGGGGATAACTATCAGTATTTTACAGATTGTGGAGGTTTATATTGTATCAACATTGATTCTTGATGTTAATTGGGGAAGTAAGCTGTGGCTTATAGTTCTTACATTTTTAGTGCTTGGAGCTTTAAGCTCTATAATGGGTACAATTATGGGAGTGTTTAATAAGAGTAGAGCTGAATTTAGTGAAAAGATACTTGTATTGTCAATATTGGTAGGATTGTTAGGTGGAGGTCTGACTCCGGTTACATTTTTAGAGTCATATAAAGTATTAGGTTATATATGCAAAATAAGTCCATTGTATTGGATTACAAATGGTACAATATCCCTAGCCGGTAATCAGAATACAAATGACCATATAATTGGAATGGTTGTTTGTGTAACTATTTCTGTGTTGTTCCTTGTAATGTATATGAAGAATAGAAAAATTGAAAAGGAAAAGGGGGTATTTGTTTATGAATAACATTATTAAGAATACAATGACCATATTTTCCAGACATAAGGAATATATGGGAACTATTGTAAAAGGACCGATTCTCATTACACTTATCTATTCGTTTATATTTGCATTTCAGACACAGGCGAATATTGCATTGATTAATGATGGCTCAGAGGAATTTGGAAGCTATATTGAACAGGCGTTGGAAGACACGGATATTATTAAGATAGTAGATGTAGATGAGGATGAAGTAAAAACAAAGATTCAAAATGGGAAAATAGAGTTTGCAGTAATTATAGACGAAGATAATGGTATAAATATAGTTCGTACAGAGGATTCACAAATTGCCATTTATATGGAAAGTATATTAAATGGTGCAGCTACGAAATTTGTAAATGGTGAAGAACTTGTAATCAAACAAAATGATGTTGGAAAGAAAGGCTTACCTATATCCAATTCATTAGGAATGATTATCTTTAAAATGGTTGCGGCGGCATCTCTATTGGCTGAGCTTCTAATAATGGAGAAGAAGACAGGAATTGCACAGAGAGTAGCTATAAGCAAGACAGGACTTCCTACATATTTGGGCGGAAGAGGAATGGTATTTTTCTTAAACATTTTATTGTTTATAGTTGCATATTTTGCGACTGCATTCATATTCAATTTTGATTTTGGAATGAGAGCACCTCTTAGAATGGCTATAATCTTTTTGGCAATGGCTGTGTTTACAACTGCATTTGGTATGTTTATTGCAGCTTTTATCAATGATGAAGGTGCTGTGTGGAATGTGGGTGTAATGTTTTTATTGCCAACGTCAATATTGTCAGGTGCATTATTGCCATTTAATGCAATGCCAAAATTAATGCAGAATATAGGAAGTATATTTCCACAGAGATGGATATCTTATGCTGTTGAAATATTACAGGATGGAGGCTCTTTAAATGAAGCAGCAATGCCTTTGATGGGAGTATTGGCAATATCTGTATTAATGTTTGTTGTGGCAGCAGTAAGGTACAGAAAAATTTTGAAAAAATAAAAGAACAGGAAATGTTTGCGTTAATGTAAACATTTCCTGTTACGTTTTTATCTAATTTGAATATTCAATTTATTATGGTGCTACATATTCAAATGTTACTTCAATTGATTCTATTGTTGATAACGATGCTGGGTCGATAATCATTGGTGACGCATCACTTGGTGTACCATCAATAGTACGAGCTTCACTTGGAATTGTTGTAACCCATTGGTTGTAAAGGTTTACACGAGTACAAATTTTATCATCGGCAGTTGTGAACGGTTCACCGGTTAATGTGTAAACTTCACCATTTATTTTAACTTCCTTGATGTCTATAAAATATCCGGGATATAGAATTTCACCATTTGATAAACCTAATGCTGAGAAAGAAAAGCCTGTATCGTGACCAGCAGATGCTCCTGTAAAATCAAGGGATACTGTATAAGTACCAGGACCAGTGATTTCAGCATCTGTAGCTACAACACCACCTGTTGCACTGGTTGGATCATAAGTATCACCTACACTGTAGGTTGTGCCATATCCACTCCACATAATCCATGCATGAGAACCTTCAGCATTGATTTTATCCATATCTATTACAAGTTCACGTTCTGCTGCAGCTGCGCTTGATGCTGTATCAACTCTTGATAAAGCATCTGTTATAAGCTGTTCTCTATCAGTTTTTGATTCTGTTTCATAATTGTTTGATGCAAAAAGTTCAGCTAGTTCGGCATGAGGGATTTTGCATTCTGTTTTGCTATAGAAATCACCTCTGTCCCAAAGTACAGGACAAATATTGTATGCAGTACATAAATCAAGCATTGCAGATGTAAATTCTATTGTATTATCCTTTAAATCACCTGTGCTTGTTGGTAATGCACCATATTCGCCGATAATAACACCATAGCCAGCATCTGTAAATGTACTTAACGAAGAAATTGAACGTCTAAGAGAATTATATTCGCTTTTAATACCCCACTGCGCATTATCTTCAGTACCACAGTAGCTCCATGGATCGTAGTAATGAACAGATACCATTAATTTGTTTTCTGCTGAATCTGTAGGCATTACAAATCTCTTGTCCAATGTATCTGAAATATTAGTGTTATATCCTGCAATAAGTAAGAATCTCTCTGCATTTATACCGCCTGTTGCACGGATTGTATCAACAAATGTTTGATTGATTTTATTTGTAGTTTCATAACATTCATCCTCTGATAATGAACCTGAGTCAGGGCAAACATCTCTGTCATTAAGACGGTCACCTAATTCTTCATTACCTGATTCAAAGATAAGATATCCACTATAATCTTTAAAATGATTAGCAATCTGAGTCCACATAGATGTGTACATTGTCATGGCTTCTTCACGAGTTGCTTCAGTTTCAGAACCGAATTTACCCCACCAGCCACCATCCCAGTGGTCATTGATAATTACAAACATTTCTGCATCAACAGCCCATGTTACAACTTCTGAGACACGGTCAAGATATGCCTGATTAATTGTGTAATCACCATTTTCATAGTCCATCATATTTGTCCATGCAACTGGAATACGAATTGAATCAAAACCTGCAGCTTTCATTCCTGTAATCATTTCTTTAGTAGTTACAGGCTGTCCCCATGATGTTTCGTAAGCAGTAGTATTTGCCTTTATTCCCAAAGAAGTGTGACCATAGGCTTCTAAAGTGTTTCCAAGATTGATACCATTTCCCATATATGTAGTTGCTTCTATAGCTGTAAGGTTTAAAGGAAATTCTTTAGATACATCTGTCTTGGTGTTTGTGTCATTAGTGTTTTTGTTTGTTTTTTCATCGCCACAACCTGTAAGTATACCCACTGACATTGTACAGATAAGTAAACTTCCAAGTATATGTTTTAGAAAATTTTTTCTCATTTTAAAAAACCTCCATTTTATTATTCCTTGAATTGTATCACAGCATCAAATTATTTAATATATAAAAATTTGGATATAATTAACCATAAAAATCTTATAAAAGTGCTGGAAAAATATTGAATTTAGAGTATACTGTATAAGTGATAGAAGATTAGAAAGGACTAACAGTATTATGTTTAAGATTAATGATAATTATTTAAAGTTACCAGGTAGTTATTTGTTTTCTACAATTGGTAAGAAAGTAGCAGCTTTTACAGCAGCAAATCCAGATAAGAAGATTATTCGTCTTGGTATTGGTGATGTTACATTACCATTAGCACCAAAGGTTATTGAAACAATGCATAGTGCAGTTGATGAAATGGGTAGTGCAGCAACATTTAAGGGCTATGCTCCTGATCTTGGATATGAATTTTTAAGACAGGCAATTGTTGATAATGATTTTAAGGCTAGAGGCGCTGACATCTCAATTGATGAAGTATTTATAAGTGATGGTGCAAAGAGTGACTCTGGTAATATCGGTGATATTTTTGCTCAGGACAACAAGATTGCAGTTTGTGATCCTGTATATCCTGTATATGTTGATACAAATGCAATGGCAGGTAGAACAGGTGTATATGATGAATTGACACAGAAGTGGAGTAATGTAATTTATATGCCTTGTACAGCAGAGACTAATTTCGCTCCTGAAATTCCATCTGAAACACCTGACATTATTTATCTTTGCTTCCCAAATAACCCAACAGGTTCTACAATCAACAAGACAGAACTTCAGAAGTGGGTTGATTACGCATTAAAGGTTGGTGCGGTTATTATTTATGATGCTGCATATGAAGCATATATCAGTGAAGAAGATGTACCACATACTATTTATGAGTGTGAAGGCGCTAAGGGATGTGCTATTGAGCTTAGAAGCTTCTCAAAGAATGCAGGTTTCACAGGTACACGTTTAGGCTATGCTGTAGTTCCTAAGGAACTCAAGTGTGGAGATGTATCTCTTAACAGCCTTTGGGCAAGAAGACATGGAACAAAGTTCAACGGCGCTCCATACATTATCCAGAAGGCTGGTGCTGCTATTTACACAGAAGAAGGAAAGAAGCAGACAGCACAGCAGGTTGCATATTATATGAACAATGCTAAGCTTATCAGAGAAGGTCTTGCATCAGCTGGTTACACAGTATCAGGTGGTGTTAATGCACCATACATTTGGTTAAAGACTCCAGATAATATGACATCATGGGATTTCTTTGATTACCTTCTTGAGAAGGTTAATATTGTAGGTACACCAGGTTCGGGATTTGGACCAAGTGGTGAAGGATACTTCAGACTTACAGCTTTCGGTTCATATGAGAACACATTGGAAGCTATCGAAAGAATCAAAAACATGTAAATATGAGTACAGCATAAATCCTCATAAGAAAGTCTTTGCAAGCTTGCTTGCTAAAAGAGTTTCTTATGGGGATTTATATTGGGCGAAGCAGGGACATCTGGAAAACAATAGTTTTTCAGACCTGTACTCAAGGAAGAGGGCGAAGCAGGGACATCTGGAAAACAATAGTTTTTCAGACCTGTGCTCAAGAAAGTGAAGGGCGAAGCCCAGACCTGTGTATTTGTGCTTTATTTCTAAAAAAGGACATATTTGGTACAAAGATTAGAGAAAAATAGGCCATATTTAGCTGAATAGTTATAACATAGGTACAAAACTCAAATTATTTAATAAAAAGGCAATATTAAAAGGCTGATTTTGTGCCATTTTTTGAAATTATAAGTAATTTGGTACAAAAATAGTTCATACAATTTATAATCGAAATATTTGTTATCAAGGAAAGGAAAAAATTATGAAATCAATTAAACCGGAAGAATTAACAAGTAATGTATTTGATATGATTGGCAAGCAGTGGATGCTTGTATCGGCAAAAAAGGATGGTAGGGCAAATGCTATGACTGCATCATGGGGTGGTCTTGGTATTATGTGGGGCAAGAAAGTTGCTTTTGTTTTTATTAGAGAAAGCAGATATACAAAGGAATTTATTGATGCAACTGATAAAATGACTCTTAGCTTCTTTGCAGAAGATCAGAGAAAAATGCTTAATTATATGGGTACAGTATCAGGTAGAACTGAAGATAAAATTGAAAAGATGGGATTAACATTTGATAAAGAAAACGAAAATGTTTTTGAACAGGCTGAAATTTCTATGGTATGTAAGAAACTTTTTGCATCACCAATGAAGGCAGAAGATTTTATTGCCAAGGAAGAACTTGATAAATGGTATAAAGATGGTGATATGCATACAATGTATGTTGTTGAGATTGAAGAAGTGTTAGTATAACACTTACACCATTAAAGGTGTTCAGAGATAATGAAATTTAGCAAAGTGAAAGGGCAATCGCGTTAATTTGCGATTGCCCTTTGATTAATAAGAAAGTGAGGTAAAATGTTATAAATCGTAATAATCCTTTGTTACAATTAATTCATTAGGAACTGTTTTACCTTTACTTTGGTAATAATTTATTCTTGTCTGATATTCTTTGACTTTCTTTAATCTGTTTACGTTAAAACGTTTCATTGCCTCTTCGAATATTGGCTGAGAGCCTATCTTATCACGATATTTTACTGAAAGTGGACAATAAGTTGCAAGAATTCGTCTTGTGAACTTATTAAGTCTCATAGCACCGGCGGCTTCATATTTAAGCCATACTGTATAATCATATACAAAGAAATCACGCATATTATTATGGCATTTAGCTAACTGATTCTTAATAGCTTCTTTCTTGTCAGCAGTAAGCTCTTTGTTCTTCCTATAAAACTGAATATAATCAATAAATTCAGAAGTAAGGGAAGGAACCTGAATATTGTTCCATGCAACACCTTGCATTGTCTTACAAAGCTCCCAACGGAAACGACCTAACATAGTCAACATGGTATCGCTTAATGTTCCATTAAAGAATGCAGGAAGGAAGAAACGACCGCTACTGTTACTACGTTTACCTGAAATATCCTGCCACATTACACCATTTATACCAACAACAGGGAAAAGAACAAATATAGGATAAATCTCCTTTTGGATAAGTTCTTTATCAATACCCTGTTCAGTATTACTATACATCATTTCGCGATAGAAGACAGAGTAATCATATTCTTTCCACATATCAATGGCTTCAATAATGCTTTCTGCTGTAAGAACCAATGATTCAATAGATTTTTCAAATGATTCTTCATGGAGCATTGGATAAAAGCTCAAAAGATTACCATCTAATAATCTTGAGTTGTATTTAAGCATATTCTGAATTTCATATTGAACCTTAGCTACATTATCTTCTAAAAGTCTGCGTTCCTCGGCTGCACTTAAAGCTTCATTTTTCTTTCTCTCACGTATATAATCTGTATATTCCTGATCAAATTCAGTCTTTGAAGGAATATCCTTGTTGTTATATACTCGAAGCAACCAATCACTCATACGATAAATGCCACATATATTGTTTTTATTAAGTGGCGGAATACTTATAAGTGTTTTTATCTGTTCCTCTGTGACAAGTCTCTCGTCAAGAAGCCCATAATCTAAGAATAATTTAACAAGTATATTGGCTGTGCCGGTAGAAGCGTATTTTAAAAATACAGCTTCATATAATTCATAATAAGCTTCTGCCAATTGTTTTCTAAAGGCTCTGGCATCAGATTCTTTTGAATACTTGTCCGACATTTTCATAAATTTAAGTATATACTTGTTCATATTAGTAAATTTATCTTTGTCAAGACCGGCAAAATTATAAAGTTGTAAAAGTATGTTGTTTAAATCACAATCTTCAAGTTCAATAGTTGTAGATTCATCACTGTCAGATTCATTAGAAGAATCAGTAATGGTGTTATCAATACCATTGCCCATTAGATGCTCGATACGGTTGTAATTAATGTATAAGTTGTAATTAAACTCATTCTTAATACGACAATCAATAGCTGCCAATGAATTTTTCATTTTCTCCAAAATATCAATAACGGCAGGCATACCAATATCATCACCAAGATTTGCAATCAAAGCAAATAAACAATTGTCGCTGTCATTAAGAATCAGTTCTATCAAATTCTTCAAATAGAAGAATATATCATCAAAAGCCATGTAAGCTCTGTTGATGACATCAATTTGTAATTTGAAGTACTTATCTCCGGAAGATGCAACAAGAGCTTTCTCTTTGGATGCATCATTAGATAAGCTGGCAAGAATGGTAAGATTCTTACCAAAAGCATATCCGGATAAAGCATATGAGCCTGCATCACGTGGAAGTGAAATCTTTGCAGGTGTTAAATCATATTTTTTACAAATATCTAAATAGGCCTGAGATGATGATTTAAGAAATGAATAAAGCTGTTCAGCGGTACTGTAAAGCTTTACATACATTTCATATAATCCTTTACAAAGACAGCAAATAGAATAAGAT
>CAZESO010000077.1:0-8958 GCA_964515325.1 uncultured Roseburia sp.
TTACAAAGTGGGCTGGTTCTTAATTGTATTTCTTAAGATATACATATCCGGACAACAACGTAGAATTGGCTTCCAAGGAAGCTTTGGATTACTGGATGCCTGTTGACTGGTATAATGGTGGTATGGAGCATACAACACTTCATTTACTTTACTCAAGATTCTGGCATAAGTTCTTATATGATAACGGTGTAGTTCCAACAAAGGAACCATATCAGAAGAGAACATCTCATGGTATGATTTTAGGTTCAAACGGTGAGAAGATGTCTAAGTCAAGAGGAAATGTTGTAAATCCTGATGATATCGTAAATGAATATGGTGCAGATACACTTCGTACTTATGAAATGTTCATTGGTGCATTTGATTTAAGTGCATCATGGTCAGAAGACGGTGTTAAGGGTTGTAGAAGATTCCTTGACAGAGTATGGAAGTTACAGGATATGCTCAATGATAGTGAAGAGTATTCTGATGATATGGTTACAAAGATGCATCAGACAATCAAGAAAGTAAGTAATGATTTTGAGTCTCTTAAGTACAACACAGCTATTGCTGCAATGATGGCACTTATTAATGATTTCTATAAGAAGAACAGTGTAACAAAGGCTGAGCTTAAGACATTGCTTGTACTTCTTAATCCGGTAGCACCTCACATCACAGAGGAAATGTGGGATACATTAGGATTTGGTGGAAGAGTATATCAGGCAACATGGCCGGAATACGATGAAGCTAAGACAGTTGAAAGTACAATTGAAATAGCAGTTCAGATAAATGGTAAGACAAGAGCGACAATAATGATAGCTAAAGACGCAGATAAGGACAGTGCAATCTCACAGGCAAAGGAAGCTATCGCAGATAAGCTCACAGGAAACGTAGTAAAAGAAATCTATGTTCCTGGAAGAATTGTTAACATTGTTATGAAGTAAGGAGAATAGATATGATTAAAGTTGATTTGATTTCAGGTTTCTTAGGAGCAGGAAAGACAACATTAATTAAGCATTTATTAGCAACAGTATACAAGAATCAGAATGTGGTTCTTATTGAAAACGAATTTGGTGAAATAGGTATTGATGGCGGTTTCTTAAAGGAAGCCGGCATTGAAATCAGAGAAATGAATTCAGGATGTATCTGCTGTTCTTTAGTAGGTGATTTTGCAACTTCATTAAAAGAGGTGGTAGACACATATCATCCTGAAAGAATTATCATTGAACCATCAGGTGTTGGTAAGCTTTCAGATGTTGAAAAGGCAGTACTTGACGTAAAGGATGAGTTAGGGTTAGAGGTTGCATTTAAGGTTGCAGTACTTGATGTAACAAAGTGCAAGATGTATTCAAAGAATTTTGGTGAATTCTATAAGAATCAGATTGAAAATGCTAATACTATAATCTTTAGCAGAACTGATATTGCTAAAGAAGATAAGGTTGAAACAGCACTTGCCATAGTTAAGGAAATCAATGGTGAAGCAGCAGTTATAACAACACCTGTTACAGAGCTTTCTACAGAAAGTTTATTACAGGCATTTGAAAAGAAAAATACAGTTAAGGATTTGATGGAAGAAGTAGAGCATGAACATCATCATCATGAACATGACGAGGAGTGTTGTTGTGGACACGACCATCATCATGAGCATCACCACCATGACCATGACGAGGAATGTTGTTGCGGACACGATCATGAGCACGAGCATCACCACCACGACCATGACGAAGAATGCTGTTGTGGACACGATCATGAACATGAACACCATCATCATGAACATGAACACCATCATCACGAACATCATCATGAACATGGTGAAGAATGTACATGTGGATGTCATGACCACGAGCATCATCACCATCATCATGCAGATGATGTATTTACAAGCTGGGGAACAGAGACAGTTAAGGCTTATACTAAAGAAAAACTTGAGGAGATTCTCTCAGACTTTGAACAATGTGAAGAAGGAACAATTCTTCGTTCTAAAGGTATCGTAAAAGCTGAAGGTAGTGACGAATGGTTATACTTTGACTATGTTCCGGGACAGATTGATATTAGATATGGAAGCAAGGATTCAATTGGAAAGATTTGTGTAATTGCAGCAGGTTACACAGAAGAACAGCTTGAGAAGATGTTCTCATAAAGTTTAGAACGGCTTTCGTAATGGAGGAAAAAAAGATGCGTGAGTGTCAGGTATTTATAATATACGGTTTTTTAGAAAGCGGTAAAACACAGTTTATCAATTTCACAACTTCACAGGATTATTTTAAGATGGATGGCAAAACGCTTATTATAGCTTGTGAGGAAGGTATGGAAGAGTATGATGAAGTAGCGTTGGCGAAAGACCATACATCAGTTGAGTATATTGAAGAAGAAGAGGATTTTACTCTTGAACATCTTGAGAGACTGGATGAATTTCATAAGCCTGAGAGAGTACTTATTGAGTACAATGGAATGTGGGATTGTAAGAATATAAAGCTTCCTGCAAATTGGGCTGTAAGACAGCAGATAACCATGGCTGATGCAGTTACATTTGACACATATTTTTCAAATATGAAGTCAATGTTTGCTGATATGGTTAGAAATTCTGAACTTCTTATAATGAACAGATGTCATGATGTGGACAAGCTTAATGGTTTTAAGAGAAATATTATGGCATTAAATACAAATATTGATGTTGTATTTGAAGATGAAGAAGGCGAAGTTGATGTGCCTATTACAGAAGAAGATTTACCATACGATTTAAAAGCTCCGGTAGTTGAAATTGCAGATGACCATTATGGTATTTTCTATCTTGATTTGTGGGAAAATCCACAGAGATATGAGGGTAAAAAATTCCATTTTACAACGATGGTTATGAAGGAGGAACAGTTGCCAAAGAATTTCTTTGTTGCCGGAAGACCTGCTATGACATGTTGTGAAGATGATATCGTATTTATGGGACTTATCTGTAAGTCTAAAGAGGCGAAGCGTCTTGAGAATAAGGATACAGTAGACATTGTAACAACTATTGTTGTTGAATATAGAGCTGATTACGGTGGAGAGGGTCCGGTTCTTTATGCTGAAAAGGTAGAAAAGACATTACCAATGAAGGATCCGTTAGTAAAAGGTTTCTAGGACTAAGGAGAATTGTGTATGAAAATAGTTTTTATAAGACATGGTGACCCGGATTATGCCAATGATACATTGACAGAAAAGGGAAAAAGAGAGGCAGAGCTTTTATCGCAGAGAGTAAAGGAATGGGATGTTAAAAAATTCTATTGTTCTCCACTTGGCAGAGCTAAGGACACAGCAGCTTATTCCCTTGAAAAGATGGGTAGAGAAGCTGAAATTCACGAATGGCTTAAGGAATTCTATGTAAATGTTAAGGACCCAATCGAGGGTTTTGACAGAATTCCATGGGATTTTATGCCTTCGTATTTTACAGAACAGAAAGATTTGTTTGATAACGATAAATGGCTGGATACAGATGTTATGAAGTCTGGGAAGGTTGCAGAAGAATATGAAAAGGTTTGCAAAGGTCTTGATAGTATTCTTGCAAATCATGGATACGAACGAGAAAAAGGTTATTACAGAGTAAAAGAAGGCAATGAAGATACAATAGTGTTCTTCTGTCATCTTGGAGTATCATTTGTAATGCTTTCTCATCTTCTTAATATTCCGCCAACTATATTGTGGCAGGGATTTTTTGTGGCACCTACTTCGGTGACAATGCTTTGCACAGAAGAAAGAGAAGAAGGTATTGCATGCTTTAGAGTAAAGACTTTGGGCGATACACATCATTTGATTGCAGGTAATGAACCTCCTTCAAATTCAGGCTTCTTCTGTGAGAGATTTAAATAATTTATTTTTTTGAAACATTTTTTTTAGAGATCATATTGGTAATATTCCTTATGGTCTCTATTTTTTTTATGTCCTGAGGGGACATCTTTGTTTTTAACACATTTAGTATTACATCTGTTTCAGCATCATTAAAGGTAATACCCTGACTTGCGGCTTTGGAATTAATGGCAAGGAAAAAAGGTAGAAGTTCATCTTTACTTTTAGTTTCTGCCTGCTCAACCATTTCTGTAAGGAGTTTTAGCTTTGTAGGGTCAATATCTTTTAATGCAGGATTATTCATCCATTCTGGGTTATTCATATATACCTCCGAAATTATTTATTTGATAGTGAATCAAATATTGCACTTTGTTCAGGACTTAGCATAGCTTTTAACATATCCATATTGAAACCACCGGAATTGCTAGAATTGTTGCCATCAGAGTATTCCTGTTCATCATTATTGAACATAGAGGACATTTCATTAAACATTTTTATTGTATTCATCATATTGAGATAATTTTCATACATTTCCACTTCTGATGGGTCCAGAAATTTTTTTATTGTTTCAAATATTTTAGAAACATCCGGTTCTTGTTCACATTTATTGTTAGAGAATAAATTTCCGTTTCCAATAGCATTTAGAAGTGCAAAAACGCTGGAAAGCTCGTTCATAGCAATGAAAATAGCCATAAATCTTTGAGTTTGTGGTGGTAAAAAAGGAAGTACAGCCTTCATAATATTAAGTTCTTTGTTATTGACAAAGTTATCAATAGAAAAGGTGTTTTTTCTCTTCATGCTAATCCGTAAACTGAACAATATTAATATATTATATGAATAAAAGCTTGTTATATTACTAATAGTTTTGGGGAGCTGCTAATATAACAACTCCCCTTTTATTTAAGTTATGCTAGATTGCACGACTTTGTTTTTACATTAGTTACAACCACAACCAAAGTTTAAATTGTTGTTACAGTTGTCATTGCAACCACAGCCGCATCCATTATTATTAAATGTGCTGCCACAACCATTACCACAGAAAAGAAGTAAAAGGATAATCCATGCGCAGCTGTTGTTGCCGCCAAACACGCTACTGTTGCCACAACCACATCCGTTACCACAACCGCCGCAGAATAACAAGATAAGAATTAAGAATAAACAGTTGTTATTTCCTCCAAATGTTGATGAACATTCGCAACCTGAGTTGCAGTTTGCTGCTGATAAATCGCTCATAATTAAGCCTCCATAAATTTGATTTACACTAAATAATATGTGTGGTGGCATGTCTGTGTGATTAATAAATTTTAAAAAGTAACAAAAAAATGTAAGATTAGTATTTTATTGTTATATAGAACAAATAAGGAAAGTTAAAAAATGTATAATTATAGTGAAATTGTCAAATATTCAAGAAAGTATGAAAGCGGAATAAATAAACCTGTAACCATAGCGGTTCTCGATACGGGAACATTTGGACACATAGATTTACGTGGAAGAATATTGGATTTTAAAGATTTAGTAAATGGTAAGGTTGGTCTGTATGATGATAATGGGCATGGAACACATATATGTGGTATAATAGGAGGAAATGGAGCAGGTAGTGGAGGCAGATGCATAGGTGTGTCAGCAAAGTGCCCTATAGTAGCAGTGAAGGTTTTGGATGGTAAAGGAATAGGAAAAATAGATTGTGTTCTTAAAGGGTTTGATTATGTATTAAAGAATAAAGAACGTTTAAATATAAGAATAGTCAATATCTCTATGGGAACAAAAGTTGTGTGTGGTGATAAAGAAATGGAAATGTTGATAAAGGGAGTGGAAGAATTATGGGAAAACGGATTAGTGGTGATGGTTGCGGCAGGAAATAACGGACCAGATGAAAATAGTATTACGGCACCGGGAAATTCAAAAAAGATTATTACTATAGGTGCAAGTGATGATGATTTGAAGACAATTATGAGATTAAGAAATTATTCGGGACGGGGACCGACCTGTGAATGTGTAATAAAACCTGATATTGTTACAACAGGAAGTAATATTTTAAGCTTGAAAAATAGTAGGAATGCATATATGAAAAGAAGCGGAACATCTATGGCTACAGCAGTGGCATCAGGAGTTATAGGTGTATTTATGGAAAAAAACAATCATTATACACCGAAAGAAATCAAGAGATTAATAATAAATTCAGCTATTGATATGGGGAAAGATATTCAGGTACAGGGAAATGGAGAACTTAATATTAGAGGGTTATATAATATATAAACTTGATTATAGGAAATTAGTGGTATATAATTATTTATTATTTACAAGTGATGAAAGGTATGGGGTATGCAGGGATTAAGTTATAGAGAAGTAGAAGAACGAAAAAGAGATGGCTTGTATAACGGTAATTATACAGTAAAAACAAAAGGGATAGGACAAATTCTGTTTACTAATGTATTTACGATGTTTAATATTGTAAATGTATTTTTGGCAGTGTTATTGTGTCTGGTTGGTTCGTATAAAAATCTTATGTTTATGGGTGTGGTACTGTGGAATTTATTTATAGGAATATTTCAGGAAATCCGTTCGAAACGAATAATTGATAAATTGACACTTTTGCAGGAACCTGTAGCCCGAGTGATAAGAGAAAATAGTGAAGAAGACATAAAGATAGAAGATATTGTTAAGGACGATATTATTCTATACAGAAATGGGAAACAGATTACAGCAGACAGTGTGGTTATATCAGGTGAATGCCAGGTTAATGAAAGCCTTCTGACGGGAGAAAGCGACCCCGTACTTAAAAAAGAGGGGGATACACTTCTGTCAGGAAGTTATTTGATTTCGGGTAATGTGATTGCAAAGGTTGTAAATGTTGGCAAGGAAAATTATGTAAACAAGATTACAGGTGAAGCAAAATATCTTAAAAAGCCCAACTCAGAGATGATGAGTTCTATTAAACGCATTATAAAATTTGTAACCATTATTCTTATTCCTGCCGGAATTCTTTTGTTTATGAATCAAATGAAAATTCTTAACGGAAATGTTAAAGAGGCTGTAGAAGCTACGGTTGCAGCAGTTATTGGAATGATACCATCGGGGCTAGTGTTGCTTACAACAGTGGTATTGGCTGTAAGTGTCATAAAACTGGCAAGAAAAGATACTCTGGTAAAAGAATTGTATTCTATCGAAAGTCTTGCGCGAGTTAATGTATTGTGTGTGGACAAAACAGGAACGCTTACAGAAGGTAAAATGGAAGTGGAAGATATAATATCTGTTTGCGATAAAAATGTCCATGGAATAAAAACTTTGTTGAATAGATTTATAAATGTATTTAAAGATGAAAATGCAACATCTGTAGCAATTGCTGAATATTTTAAAGGTATGGACAGCTTGGGGGATGAAGATGAAATAGTCAGAAAAATACCATTTTCTTCTGAAAGAAAATGTAGTGCAGTTGAAATTAAAGGTACAGGGACATTAGTACTTGGAGCGTATGAATTTATAATTGAGAATAGAGATAAAGAATTAGAAAAGAGAATAGAAGAATTTTCGAAAAAGGGTTTAAGAGTATTAACTTTTGCATGGTCTACACGGCCTATTTTTGAAGATAAGTTACCGGATGATTTACAACCATTAGGCGTGGTGCTGTTAGCTGATAAGATAAGGGAAGAGGTTAGTGAAACTATTGAATTCTTTAAGAAACAGGATGTTTTAGTAAAGGTCTTATCGGGAGATAATCCTGCTACGGTATCATATATTTCAAAGAAAGTTGGGATTGAAAAGGGAGAGCTTTATATTGATGCCACAGAGCTGGATACTGATGAAAAGATAAAAGAGGCGGCAAAGAAATATAATGTATTTGGAAGAGTAACGCCTGAACAGAAATTAGCCATTATAAAGGCATTGAAGGAAGAAAATACAGTAGCTATGATTGGCGATGGTGTGAATGATGTTATGGCATTGAAGGAATCAGACTGTAGTGTGGCAATGGAGGCTGGCTCAGAAGCGGCTAGAAATGTATCACAGTTGGTGCTTATGAATTCTAATTTTGCATCACTTCCGGCAGTTGTGGCAGAAGGAAGGCAAACAGTTAATAATATATGCAGATCAGCAGCATTATACTTAAATAAAACTGTATATTCTGCTATATTTGCATTAATATTTATATTCCTGCCCATTGCATATCCTATTGAACCGATACAGTTAACGCTTGTTGGCTCATTGACGGTAGGAATACCTTCGTTTGCTTTGGCAATGGAAATAAATCACAAGAGAATAGAAGGGGATTTTTTAAAAAAGATATTAATTAATGCATTACCGGCAGGGATGCTTGTGGTTACAAGTATTATTTTGGTGATTACATTAGGGTATGTAACGGGGACAGAGGCGTTTTATGTAAAGGCAATATGTGCATATTCGTTGGCTATAGGCTCATTTATTAATTTGATTAATGTATGCAGACCAATAAACAGGTATAGAGCGGTTATAATTGGTGTTCTTGTTACTATATTTGTGTTATTGGTGAGGATTGCAGGACATTTCTTCGAGTTGAATTTTTTGAATTTGAAGTTGTGGTTTTTTGTGACGGTTTTTGTGTTTTTTGAATTTATTCTGTTTAGTGTGTACAAAAAACTAATAAAGACAATATTAAAATAGCATTGCTAAATAAGTACATTCGTGGTACAATTTGGTGGTATGAGCAATAAGAAAATGTGAATATGAAAGGAATAATTGAGATGGAAAAAATCAAAATGACAACTCCTATCGTTGAGATGGACGGAGATGAGATGACAAGAATTTTATGGGGATGGATTAAGGATGAATTAATCAACCCATTTGTAGACCTTAAATCAGAATACTATGATTTAGGTTTGGAATATAGAAATGAAACAGATGATCAGGTAACAATTGATGCTGCCAATGCTACAAAGAAGTATGGTGTAGCTGTTAAGTGTGCTACAATCACACCTAATGCAGCAAGAATGACAGAATATACATTAAAGGAAATGTGGAAGAGCCCTAATGGAACAATTAGAGCGATTCTTGATGGTACAGTATTTAGAGCACCAATTATTGTAAAGGGTGTTGATCCATATGTTAAGACATGGAAGAAACCTATTACAATTGCAAGACATGCATATGGTGATGTTTATAAAGCATCTGAAATGAAGGTTCCGGGTGCAGGTA
>CAZESO010000078.1:0-8911 GCA_964515325.1 uncultured Roseburia sp.
TATATAGTTGTTGAACAATTTTCTATAATATTGTGTTTGTTTGCTTTGTATGGTAAGAAATTCAAGTTGGATTTGAGTACAATGAGCGTAATTATTACAAACATCATTGTGATATATCTAATGAATGTGGGGTATATTGGTTCATCAGCAACAATATTAATATATACAATAATATTTATATATTGTTGGATAGAGTTTGATAAAAGTATTAAGCGAGCTATTGTGAATAATATGTTATATATGACTATTATTTCGCTTTTGCAGTTGTTATGTACTATACCATTAATTTTTATTGAAAATATTATAAGCGTTGAGAAAATAATATCAGAACTGATAAATATTATTGTCTTGTTATTGATTATTCTGCTCAAAAATAGGATTACAGAGTTATCAATTTATGTTTATTCAAAACAATGGTTATCATTAGGTATGATTTTTATAAGTTTTTTATTAATTGTTAATTTTATGATAAAGTACAGAGTATTAAATAATGTTTCGACAAATGATTATATTATTGGTGTTCTGTTTGCAACAATGGTGGTAATATTAACTCATAAATGGCAAGAGAGCCGAGCAGAAGCGAAGAAACAACAATTGGAATTAGAAATGTCTAATATATATAATGGAGTATTCGAGGATTTGGTATTGAATATAAGAAGACAACAACATGATATTAATAATCATATAAATGCTATTTATAGTCAACATTATACTGCAAAAACATATGAAGAGTTAGTAAATAACCAAAGGGAGTATTGTAATTATATTGAAAATAGTTTTCGTTTTTATGATTTATTAAAGATTAAAATGCCAATTCTAGGTGGATTTATATATAGTAAATTTCAAACAATTGTGAATAATGGTGTTAAAGTGGAAACAGATATAAATATTTATTCTGAAAAATTGCCCATTCCTATATATGAAGTTATATCCATGTTAGGCATCATTATTGATAATGCTATTGAAGCAATAGAAGGATTAGATGATGAACAAAAATGTATTAAGTTTTCAATTAGTGAAAACGAAGAAGTAATAACTATATCTGTAAAGAATATAAGTGATTATATAAAGCAGGAAAATATAATAAAGTTCTTTAAAGAAGGTTATAGTAGTAAGGGTGAAAATAGAGGGATTGGTTTAAGTAATGTTAAGAAAAAGGCTGATGAGTATGGGTTTAGTATATTGGCTGAAAATGAAAATATTAATGAAACTAATTGGATTAGTTTTGGATTGATTTTCAAGAAAGATAATTAAACAGACCTCATTGTCAATTTGACAATGAGGTCTGTTTTTTTGCTATTCTTTTGTTTTTTCAGGAAATTTAGGTTCTCCAAAGAAGAAAAGACTTAATTTACTTACTTCAAATATTCCAATGATTCCTAAGCAAGTTCCACACAGAGTACTTAAAAATCTAAGTGCTTTCTTTTTCATATGTACACCTCCTTGATTTTAATATAAATGCAATCATTAGTTGAAATGTTTGCAATATAATAACCCAAAATCCGGTAATGATGTATTTGTTGAGGGGTATTATAAACACCAATAAACAATAAAAAAATATAAATATTGAAGCATCTTTTTTACATTTCTGTATAAGAATGCCATCAGGTGTTTTTCTGTAACTGCTGGTTATAGGTCCAATATAGTTAGAAACGATAATACAGAAAAACAAAAGTATAAGAATAGTTAATTTATCAAATTCTGCCAAGGGAAGATAAATAACACCTAAAATAAAGAATGCAAATGTAAAAACAAAACAACCAAGGTAAGTTTTAAAATGCAAGCCACCAATTGATGTTCTTAACAATATCAATGTAATTGCTGCGGCAAGGTATTCGCTTAAGTATCCTGTATAGCAGAAAAAAATTCCCATTAATATAAGCTTACTAAAATCATAAAAGGTTGCTTCGAAGAAATATCGGAGTAACGCTATTTCATAATCTGAATAATTAAGTTCCTTTTGTACATATTTAAGAAATCTATTCATAATATCCTCGCTTTCTGCTAGGAGTATAGGACTAAAGATGATAAATGTAAGATTAATTTACTGAGTGGTGTGATTTTTTAACTGAAATTATGAAAAATATACGCAATGTGTTTAAAAATGGCTAAAAATCGAATTTTCAGTAAAGAAATCACACACTTTATGAAAAAGGATAACACTTCTTGGTCTCAAGAAATTATCATATTGAATAAGTGCGAAAAAATATGAATAGTTCGCTTTTATTTAGTGAGGATATAAGGAGCAAGTTTACATATGAATGATTTCTATTATGATGCGGGGATGAGAATTAAAGAATTAAGGGAGCAGAGTAAATATACAGGAGAAGAGTTGGCAGAACTGGCTGATTTATCACCAAAATATTTAAATAATGTGGAGTTGGGAAAGCAAGGTTTTGCCGGTGATACGCTGTATAGAATAGCAAAAGCTTTGCATGTTACATGCGATTATATTTTAACAGGTGAAGAAGAGGTGGAGAGTAAGCTTGTTCGAGAAATAGTAGAAGTTGTTAAAATGTATGATGAGAAAGAACAGGAAAAAATACTAAAATTGTTGAAATATATTCGTGAGATGTAAAGGTTTAAAAGAGAAAGGAAAAATTATGAAAAAGAACTTTATGACAAAAATGAAAAAAATTGTTGCTGTGGCATTAGCAGCAACGATATCGATATCAACATTAGAACCAGCATTGGTTACATATGCTACTGCAGATGCAAAAACAGTATTAAATAAAGAAAATTTTAAATTTGAATATTGTGTAACAAGTGAATGGGACAATCATATAAATGCTATGATTACAATAACAAATACAAGTAAAGAAACTATTGACAATTGGGCTGTTAAGTATAAAATTAATGGTGATATTGAAAATATTTGGAATGCAACTGTGTTTGATAAAACAGAAAGTAATTACATAATCAAAAATGCTATATGGAACCAAGATATCGAAGCGGGAGAATCCGTTTCTTTTGGATATACATTATATACTGAAGAGAATGTTGTTCCTACAGAAGTTGAAATAATTAGTGAGGAATCGGTTGTTGCAGATTTATATTATGATGTTGATTATAGTGTTAGTAATGTATGGGAAAACGGTTGCATAGCAGAAATTAATATTAATAATTGTGGGAGTGATGTAATAGAGGATTGGATATTAGAATTTGATTATGAAAATGAAATAACAAATATTACTGGTGGGGTTATACTTGAACATACAAATAATCACTATGTTATAAAAAATCCATCATATAGTCAAAATATTGCAGTTGGTGCTAAAGCCAATATACAAATAGTGGCTGAACTTGGTAATGCAGATATTAAGATAACTAATGTTATTTTAAAAGAAGTGAAAACTGAGACAATTTATGCTGAAGAAAATTATGGGATAGAGTTGGATAAGTCACAGTTTTATTTAGATGAGGCTACGGGATGTTATTATATAAATAGTACCTGTACTGAATTAAAAGGAACAATTTATTCTGTTGGAAATGTTTCAAAAGCGTATATAATAGTAACAAGTGGAAGTGGAAAAGCAGTATTGGAAAGAGATATTGAAGCAAAGAGTAATTTTAAGGTACATAATGCAGGATTACTTATAGGTGATAATGTTATTACTGTTACAGTTGAATATCAAGACGGATATATTGCTCAAGAAAAGGTGATTGTTACTAACTATTTTGAAGATAATATGCTTTATCTGGATATAGATTTTTCGGATGTTGATGGTGATGGATTAAATGGATTTTTGGAAGAATTATATGAAACAAATCCAAATGATGTGGATACAGATAAAGATGGAATATCGGATTATGATGAATTGGTAGTATTAGGACTTAGTCCAATATTGTTTGATACTGATGAAAATGGTGTTAGTGACTGTTATGAAGATGTAGATAACGATGGTTTAACTAATTTAGAAGAAGTGTATTATGGTACAAATAATTGTGCTGTTGACAGTGATGGTGATTTGTTAAAGGATTATGAAGAAATTAAAGAATATAACACAAATCCTAATGATAAAGACTCTGATAAAGATGGAGCGGAAGATTATTGGGAAATTCAGAATGGTTATAATCCTAATTTGTATAATGAAACTTTTGTTGTAAATAGAATATCAGAGGGATATCTTACATCAGTAGAAGTGGCATTAGAAGTAGAAGGTGAATATGCAAATACATTTAATGTTAATGTGTATGAAAATGATGTTTTTATAAATAGTACAATTGATGGATATTTAGGAGAAGCATATACATTTGAAGTAGAAGATGGCTTTACTAAAGCAACAATGAAATATACATTTGATAAAGATTTTTTAACTATAAAAGATTTTCAACCTACTATTTACTATTTTAACGAAGAGACACAGTGTTTGGAAGAGGTAAAAACTAATTGGGATGGTGTTAGCAATTATGTTACAGCAGAATTGAATCATTTCTCAACATATTGTTTATTAAATAAAACAAGCTATGCAAATTCGTTTGTTAAAGATTATGAAATACTGGGGAATGCACAAGAAAAAACAAACCTTAATGTCGTATTTGCATTGGATGTTTCATCAAGTATGTGGATAGATAAGAATATATTAGCACAAGAAGCGATAGTGTCATTTATTGACTCTTTGGATGAAAATGATCAGGCTGCACTTATTACATTTACAGATTATGCAGAAGTGAGATTTGAATTATCAGCTGATAAAACGGAAATGCGTGAAAAATTAACAACAGCAACATATTTAGGATTTGGAACAACAGCGATATATAAGGCAATAGAAAAAGCTATTGGAATGTTAGGTCAAAACGATGGTAGAAAAGATATAATAATTGTTATTACTGATGGGATGGATGAACCAAAAACAGATTTTGAAACAAATTATGAAGAATTGGTGTATGAAGCACTTGATATTGATGCATCAATTTATTCTATTGGTATTGGTGATGCCAATGATATTTTAGGATTGCTTGCGGCATACACAGATGGAGAATATTATAATATTATTACAGCAACAGAAATTGTGGAACAAATGAATATGCTCAAGTATAAAGCAATGAGGCGAAATGCTGATAAAAATGGAGATGGTATTGCAGATGTTTACCTAGAATATATTATTAATGGTGACATTCTTTTGAAAACTGGAAGTTCGTTAGGTATTGATATGCTGTCATATGAGTTGTTGCAAGAAAATGCTGATTATGATCAAGATGGTTTGAAAAATGGTGAAGAAATTAATGTGATTGAGGTGGATGGGGAATTGTATGTTGATTATATTTCAGATCCTACAGAGCCTGATACAGATGGGGATGGTATGTCTGATTATGATGAGGTTAAAATATTAAAAACAAATCCATTAGAATATAATATTGCCATAAGTGACATGGATACATTGAATAATACAAATAGATATTTAAGTTCTGCATTAAGTGATACATATTTAAATGATTATGAATATAAAGCACAATTATATTTGGGAAATTTGATTTATAATTCTGAAATTGCATATGTGAATGCATATAAAAAAACATTATATGAATATATAGAACTTATGAACAAGGTGATTGTGGAAGAAGAGACTTTTGTAGTAATGAAGGAAGATGCAATTGGTAACCTTGATGAAGTTACAGAATTTTTATATCAATGGTCTGGACTTATTTTGGAAGCACCTATTGATACACTTAAGAAACAAGAATATAATCGACTTATTAACGGATATATCCAAGAAATTGCAGAGTTGAAAAATCAATTTAGATTTGTTAATAGTGTTTCAGATGTTGAAGGAAAAATAGATTACGTAATTAGTCAAAAAACAAAAATATATGCTGATTATATGACAATACAAACACAATATTATCGAGAATTTAGTGAAGTAAGTGATTTTGTGTTAACAGGTAAATTGGCAGAAAAGCTTGGTGGTTATATGTATAAATTGCCATCGAATTATAAAAAGTGGTTAAGAACATTTGATAAGTTTACAGAAATAGGTGATTTCTTAATGGTAGGAATGGATGTTAGTGGAGATGTATATAACTCAGTTACTGTGTTGTCGGCAGTATATGCTCAAGATATTCAATATGATTTGGCATTGGAGATGGTGAATACAATTGCACATAATACAGATAATCTTTGTATGATGATGGCAGCTCAAGATATAGAATTAGCATTAACAGATGATTACTATAAATATGTTTCAAATGCTTGGATGATATTTGATGATGTAGTAAAAGGTGGGGTTGAAGCTCTTAAAGTTTATGTGTCGATTTCATCGGGAGCATTTGGAATTATTACAAGCTTGGGGTTAGGAATTAGTGATTGTATTTATAATATAGGTGAAGTGGATGAATTATCAGTAAAAACAATTGCATTAGGAGATGCAGCAACAAGTATATCTAAAGCTGTTGATAAGGGCTTGGAAAAGGACTCTAATATGTATTATACTGTTAATGAAAAGAATTTAAATAGAACTAAAATATTAGTGCAATTGAGAGTTGTGGCTGAGAATAGCTTTGCATATACGGCATCTAAAAGAGGATATATAGTGCGATTAATATTAAAAGACCAAGATGATATAGAGGAAATTGTATTTGAAAATGTATTTAATATAAGAGATATAGCAATTAAATATAATCTGCCTTTAAATATATATTATGAAGGAAGATATGAGGAATTATACTAAAGGAGAAGTTACATGAAAAAAACAAGTTTAATGTTGGTAAAAAGCTGTGTGGAAATATTGGGAATGATATTTGGAACACTGTTTGTCATTATGTTAGTTATAGGGATAATGAATAATATAATAGAGTATAATAGCATTTCTGGATTTGTTAGTAGTTTGTTTTCGTTTAGTTTATATAATTTTTGGTTTTGGTTTGATTTAATTTGTGCAAGTGTTTTTCTGTATAAACATAAAAGTCAAGTAGATGAAAGAAATAAAATTATTGCAAATGGACGCAAGTATGATTCTCGGATTGTTGATATAACTGTTCAAACAAATGTTGGTGGAATGAGAGGGTGGCATTTTTATTATTTGGATATTGAATTAGAAACAGGAAAGAAGATTACAAGTCCGGCATATTTAGATAATCCTGATCGTTGGTTGCGAAGTAAGAAGTGTACAGTATATGAGTTGGATGGTAAGTATCATATATGTGATTTTGATATGTATCCTACTGATAATATGGAAGAAAATAAAATTCTTGATGTTGAATATGAAAACTGTTTGATTGCCGCAATAAGAAAGTCTGATTTTAAAGAAGAACTTTTTTTGGAAAAAAGGTTATCAATACTATCAAAATATTCGAATAAATATCTTCTTGTATGGCCGATGCCATTACTGCTTGGTGATGGTAAGTATAAAATGATAGCTGTCGATATAATAATAAATTCTTCTGAAATTATGAAGGTATCGCCTGTTTTTTGGGAAGAATTAATGCAGTATACAAAGAACTATGGCAAAAAAAGAAAAATAGAAAGTTGCCATGAAGCTATAGAGGATATTAGAGTAAAAACAAAAGAATTAATGAAAGAATATTATCCATCTGTAGAATTAATTAGAATTGATATTGATTCGTTTTAAAGGGGATACAAAGGATACATTGTGGAAAATTATGTATAATGCAGTATAAAAGGTGAAAAAGTTGAAAGAAAAGATGTTTGAAAAGTGTTTAATTAGAGAACTGGAAAAAAGTGATTTAAATATGGAAGAATTTGTTCATGATAGGCTGGAAGTGTGTATGCGACCATCAAAAAAATATTTTCTAATTACACCAACAATGTTGATGTTTGATGATTATGAACATAAAATGATTGTTATTGATATAATAATTAACTCGAGGAGAGCAAGGCGGGTAAATCCTTCTTTTATAGCAGATTTAGTTAAAGACGTAAGTGAATGTGGGAAATATAGACGGATAGGCGATTATGGACAAGCAAAAGAAGATATACAAAGAAAAATTAAAGATTTGATGAAAATATACTATCCTTCAGTGGAAGTGATAAGAGTAGATATAGCATCATTATAAAAGTAAGAAACAAATAACACTAATGAGATATTGTTTTAGACATAAGGTAGCACAGATTGCATTCAAAGCGAAAGTACTCATATTTATTTTTAGACCATGAGGTAATAACACAATTTATTTGTGATAATACCAGCCTTTATTTTGATAATAATATGGGTGAATTTGTGAAGCTGACAAAACAGCACATTGTAGATAGTAATAATCCTAAAAAGATACCAGAATTTAGTGTTGAAGACTGTTGAGCAGATAAATGAGGTAAAAGAACTATATGGAAGATATTTTTCAACTGATGTTAATAGTTTGTTATCTACAGTAACAATTGGATATGTAATAGCAACAGGCATAATAATACTAGGTCATATTTTAATGATTCCAGTAACATTGAAAAAGTATGATGTATAAATAAATTTTATCAAGTTAGCACTCACCTCTTGTCCCTTGAACGTGGATTTTGTCAAGTGTCATCAAATGTCGTAGGTGGCTATTTTACGGCGTTTGGTGGCATTTTTGTTTTTTTGTGTAGTGGCGTGTGGTTTTGTGAAAATCTGGGAAAATGGTGTCAAAAGTGGAGAAGATTTATGTAAACAAAATTTAAATAAAAACCTTGTATAATAGTAGGCAATGCCGTATACTATATAAAGAGAAATGATAGGAGAAAATTAGTATGGAAGTAAGAGAATTGCGCATACAAACAGGATTAAGTCAAAGTAAGTTTGCACAAATGTTTGATATACCAGTTTCTACTTTGAAGGACTGGGAGCAGGAAAGAAGAAATCCTCCAGCATATGTTATTAAGATGATGAAAACAATTTTACAATACAAAGGGATGCTTATAAGCCAGAGTTATATAGAAGCATGTGAGGCTAGAAGAAAGAGTGTGGAAAATGCTATGGCTATT
>CAZESO010000079.1:0-8902 GCA_964515325.1 uncultured Roseburia sp.
ATTTCACCTTCAATTACAACATCTTTTTCTGAGAAGTTTACATATACTTTAACCCCATTTGAGTATGTTGTCATCGCAATATTATTGTCATCCTTTTCATGAGCAACAATTGTAGCATCGCTTACTAAATCATTAATAGCTTTAAGCTCTTTATGATACTCTGCGATTCTTTCCGCATACTGCTCATACTGTGAAGAATATATCCAGTTTGAGTTAGTATATAATAACTCTGTTGGAGATTCATTAGTAATAAGGAATGAAGGGAATACACCTGTTTCAACTAACTTTAAGAAATATTCTGTCGAGTTAGCTTCAAAGTTTACATATTCTGAATATACATCAACTGTTCCCTTTAACACACTGCTAAGGAATGGAATATCATCAGATGAATATACAAACATTGATGAATATATTGGCATATCTACAAATGAATCTGTGTACTTCCATAAATACATAAATGGCTTTTCAAGTACTACATTCATACCACTTGCATTAATTTCGTCTAATGCTGATGTATAATAATCCATTGTATTCATTCTGCTGTACTGCGTATCATCCTTGTAATATGAAAATAAGTTTGTACTTATTCCACTAAACGCAATATTCTTAAGACCATCCTTCTTCATATCCTCTGCCAAAGAAACCATGTATTCTTTTGATAACTCTGGAATTAAATATCTAAAGTTCTTATATACCTTTAAGAACGGACTATTTATTGTATAAGTTCTCTGACTGTAGCTCTTTACAGTATTATATGAAGATTTCGTAACAGCTTCATTTGCTGTCTGCATATCTGTCATAAGATAAAAATCTACACTAGAACCTTCAAGCTCTTTTACAAGTTCGTTCATCGCAGAATTTCCACCTATTGAGCCAGCTACATCATATTTCTTAATTGGAGTTTCATATATACCTCCATCCTGCCATCCTTCATAAATAGCAAGAACATCTTCAACTCCATTTGCTTTTAAATCACTTAAGATATCTCTTATATTCTCAACTGTTGTAGCCACAACATCCTGCTTGAATACAAGGAACTCTTCCTTATCAACTCCAAGGAAATCAATACGTGTCTTAAATGTACCATCTGAAGTTTTGATTAAATCGCCATCTGCAATAAGCTTTTCTCTGTAGCTTTCAGCTAATCCGATGTAATTAGCCTTATCTCCACTTGTAAATAAGAATGTAACTTCAACATCCTTAAGTAATGCTTCCTTTGGTGTATCATCTACTACTGACTGATACTGATTTGTATCTGAAAGATTTCTCTTAAAGATATCTCTATATACAAATCTACAACCTGCATAATTCTCATAAAGCTTAGCAACACCATTAAAGTTACCTTCAATTCTTGCACTGCTTTCGCCTTCTGTAATAATACCTAATACCGCCATCTGACTGTCAGTATGTACCATACCCCAGTAAGGAGCTATAATTGATTCTGTTCCATTTGAAGTACCAATCATATCAACTGAATCGTAATTTGAAGCACCAGCAACATCAAATGAAATGTCTGAACCATATACTCTCTGCTTGTATCCTGAAGAATACTTTACAGCTTCCTTATCATTACCATAAATGTAGAAATTATTTTCAAAATCTACTTTAATACCATTACCATCAGGTAAAATCATATATCCTTCTCTATCGCCCTTCTCTGTCATACCAAGACCATTGAAAAGATACATATCTCCGATATAATACTTCTCGTTTTCTTCTTTAACTGAATCAAACGGTACTTTTACCTTAAGACCTTCTTCATCAAGTGTTACTACAACATCAAATGAAATACCAAGGTTTTCATAAGTTGCTGACATTGTAAATCCATTATCAGCAATCTTGTATGTAGTCTTTGCATTCTTTACACCACTTGGTGTACATAACTTTGCATTACTTGCTGAAAGTCTTTCAACATATGAGATAGCCACTCCTGAATTAATCATGGCTGCGGCATCTTCTGAATATCTACGATTTGTAGCATCTTCACTACTTACAGTTGATGAAAGAATAGCTCCTGTCTCCTCATCTCTGATGATGATAGAACAATTACTTTCCTGTAAGTATAATTCATATTTGCCATTTGAAGCTATAAATTTATGTCCATAAATTTCATCTGCTTTTTCCACAATTGCTTCTTCCAAAGCTAACTGCTGTCTCTCAGCTTCCGGAAGCTCACCTGTATCAACATCACCTATAATATATGGGCCATTATTAACTACAGTGTTGCCTGTAAGCTGTTCAACAGTCTGATTCTTAGCAGTCGCAAAAGAAATAATAGGTGTAAACATCAAGCAAACAAGACCTAAGCTTAATACTCTTTTAAATTTCTTATTGACCAAGTCGATACACCGCCTCTCCGTAAATTGATTTAACGAAATTGATTACCTGTGCTGCTAATACATACATGATAAACGCAAGAGCAACAAATACTATTGCTGCAAATATTGTAATACCAATAATCTTAAACGTTTCCTTAACTGTATAGTTATTAATTTCCTTAATTGTTAAGAAAAGTAATATTACTATCCATGTAAACATAATTACATTACCAAACTGAATGATAAATATTTCGTTAGTTGTAATTACCATACCAGCAATATAAAGAATTGGCTGAATGATAAAATATGGTGTGAATGAATATAAATAACCCATAAGGATTTCTTTAAATCTACCTTCACCATCTGAAATTGTACAAATAAGGTATGTTACAGCTGCCGCAAATACGAAGCCGAAAACTACCATTGCAATATCTGTTGGTATATAGTAAGAACCATCTCTTACATTCTTCACAAGGAAGCCACCAAAATATTTATTAACTACCATGATTACAATAAATAATCCCATAAAGAATAATATTGCACCATATGAAATTTTACCTTCATGCTTAACTGCATAAGCACCATCTACCGGATGTGTTGCATATGCTTTAGCATATGTAATCTGATCAAAAAGTTTATTCTTCTTTAACTTCTTCCAAAATCTTCTGTAGACATTGAAGAGTCCTGTCTTCTTGTCAACCTTTCCAAGAATCCAGCATACAAACCATAATACAACTATAATACCAATTAAATAGATAAGGTTATTTGTAAGCCAAACATTTCTAATTTCCCAGAATGCATCTGAATAACCTTGTTTTTCTTTAGCCAATCTATAGTAGTATAACGCTTCTTCATAATTTTCTTCCTGGAAGTATGCATGACCCATAGCTTCGTTAGCATAATCAAATAATGAGTTCATTAAAATGATTTCTTCCAATGGCTCTTTACTCTCTGTGTATCTACCATTCTGATACAATACAAGTGACTCATGAACCAAATTGGTAAATTCTGTTGGCTGGAATACCTGTATTTCATTATTTACATTATCTACAACATAAAGTCTGTCCTGTGTATCAACATCAATAGCTGAAATAGATGCGAACAAACCTACTCGGAATGCCTGTTCATCAACACCACCAAATCTGAATAATAATGAACCTTCACCTGTATACTCGAAAATGTAACCAGTACTACTTACTGCGTATACATTATCATATCTACCTGCTGTAATACCAATAGCACTTGATGGGTTAACTTCTGTCTTTAACATGTTAGCACCCGACTTATTAAGCTTCTTAATAGTCTGTGTTGTACCTGTTGAAGCTGTTACTGTATAAATAAGACCATCTTCATCAATGTTAACATTAGAAGGTGTATCAATACCACCTCTAATACTTGTTTCAGCAGCCTTATCAGTAATAATTAACTCCTGAATCATATATGCAAGTGTAACAGTCTTTTCATTCGCACCGAAATAACCGAGGAATGTTCCGCCTTCTTCTGGAGATATCTGTACTATACCATTAGTATTACCTTTACATACAATGTACATAATACCACCCTGGTCTACAGCAATCTTCTGTGGTACGAATCTAACGTTTTCATTACCATACAACGGGCTTTCAGGATTAGTATAATATGTTTCTAATTCCCATTTGTAATCAGGTGTAAATTCCGACCACGAAACTCCATTTGCTGCTGTGAATACTTCTTCTATTACTTCAGTTTTTTCATCCTTATTATATTTGAACACATAAACAGCACCATTTTTCTTACGCTCTGTTCTATCCGGTTCAATTTCTTCACTCTCGATTTCATTATCTGCTACATATACATAAGTATATCCATCATCGCCTTCAGTTACAAACACACCTGAAGGAGCTGCTAACATACCTTCACCGATAACTCTATCTAATTCACCGTCAAGTGTTGCAACGATAATACGAGCATTAGCTGTATCTACAATATACATGTAACCATCTTCTGTAATCTTAATATCGGATGGCTCCTCAAATGTCATATCCTCGATGCCTTCTATATCACTTGTTATTTTTGTTATTGTTGTATATGGTGTATATGCTGCCTGTGTTTCAACATACTGACCATAACCATTCTGTGTATATGTTATATATGGTAATTTTGCATATGTTTCAAATGGTTCTGAAACTGCAATAACTACCAATATTACACTTAATAATAAGGCTACGCGCTTTAATATTTTTTTCATATTTACCTCCTTTATTTTTCATCTTCTTAATACTATTTAATACCAGAATTAGCCATTGTGTTCATAACATCCTTCTGATTGAAGATGAATACTATCAAGTTAGGTATAAACATGATTAATGTGGCTGCCGCCTGTACACCTTGACCTTGAACAGCATTATTAAGGTTAGTAAGCGTAGACATATAGAATGTTAATGTCTTCATACCATCTGTATTTACATAAAGGTTTGATGTTTCAACATTTGCCCAAACCTGCTGGAACGAAAGGATTACACCTGTCGCAATAGCTGGTTTAATAAGTGGCATTATAATCTGTCTATAAATTCTAAAAGGTGTCGCACCATCAATCGCTGCCGCTTCAATCAACGCATCCGGAACCTGATCAACGAACTGTTTTATCAGGAACAAACTTACAGGCATGGCAATCATTGGTAAAATATGCGCCCAATAAGTATTTGTAACATGTAAACCACTGATAATTAAGTATCTAGGAATCATAACTGCTGCTGCAACGAACATAAGAGCTGCCTGGTTAGCAGAGAAAATAATTCCTCTTAATTTAAATCTCATCTTTGACAATGCAAATGCTGCCAATGTTGAAATAACAATACCGCCTAAACAAACTGCAAGAGTTACAAGTAAACTGTTGAAAATATATCTACTCATAGGAATACCCGCATTTCTTGCTGATTTCATTAACGAATCAAAGTTGTCTAAACTTGGGTTTTTAACATAAAACTTTGGTGGGAATTCAAACAATTCCTCCATAGGTTTAAATGCATGGCAAAAAATGAAAACGATAGGGAAGAGCATAAATATAACAAGCGGCAAAAGCACTATGTATATTTTAATCTGACCACGTTCAAATTTTGCTGGGTTAATACCATTTCCTTTATATCCGGCCATTTTAACTCTCCTTTCTATTCTTTCTCACCAAATAATTTTGTTGCTACTTTCGAGAATACAGTTATGATAAGAAGCAATGCAACTGAAATTGCTGCTGCATAACCCATCTCGAATCTAATGAAACCATAGTCATCAATATGGTTAACAATCAACTGACCTGCATATCCCGGTGTTGGGTTTGAACCCGATAACTGAACACCGATTGCACCATTGTTGAATGTATTAACAATAGCCATAACGGCTGCGAATAACATCTGAGGTTTCATTGTTGGAATTGTGATATAAATCATTTCCTGGAATCTATTCTTAATTCCGTCGATTGCACCAGCTTCATATAATTCATCGTCTGCATTCATAATACCTGCTACGATTGCAAGGAAGCCAGTACCCATACTACTCCATAAACCAACTATAATCATAATTGGAAGAAGTGTATCAGCTCTTGTAAGCCATAAAACTGGTTCGTTAATAAATCCCCAATCAAGTAATACGGCATTCAAGTAACCATATGTTTCACCTGAGAAAATAATCTTCCATAATACCGCCATAGCTGTACCAGCTGTGAGGGATGGTGAATAGAAAATAAGTGTTAAAACTGTTCTTGGCACTCTTGTAAGCTGTGCGATAGCCCATGCCAACAAGAATGACAATGCATATCCGCCAGGACCAACGATTAATGCAAATGTTACTGTATTTGGAAGTACATATTGCATGAATATTGAATCCTGTGTCAACAAGTTAATATAATTCATAAATCCTACAAAGTTCGGAGACTGAATTGTATTGAAATCTGTAAAAGATAATCCAATAGCAATAGCAATCGGAACTATAATGAATACTGCAAAAAGTATTACATATGGAAGTAGGAAAATATATGGAGTTGCTTTACTTGTCTTCATTTTTCATATCCTCCTAATTTCTAATTAATCCGCTGTACCTAAAATTTCTTTTACAGTATCTACAGTAGGAACTTTGTATTCTTTAAGAACCTCTCCGTTATCATCTAAATACTTAAATTCTTTAAGCTTTCTTTCAGTTTCTCTGTTCATCAGCTTAACCGCCGAGTCAAGAGTTGTTCTAAGTGGCTCACCATCAATAACAACAGCAATATACGCATTACTTAATTCTCTTTCAAGCATATATGTACCTGGAATTCTTGGTGATTCAACAATATTTTCCATTGCCTCAAGAATAACATACTTATCTCTGCTCTTCCATGGAAGCTGCTTCATAGCTTCAATATTTGCAGAGTTCCAAATATATTCTTTACCATATGTTGTTTGGAGAATTGTACCAAACTCTACCTGAGTTTCTGTACTCATCCACCACTCTAAATATCTCCAAGACGCTTCTTCTCTGCTCATTTCTTCGCCATTTGTAAGAACGACATTTACATCATTTTCATCAGGCTTAAAGATAATTGAGTTCTGAGCAGCACCAGCTGTCTGTCTCTGAATTTCTCCATTTTCATCTTCAACACCTGGAATAAGTGCTATTTCCCACGAATTTTCGATTTCAGGAGCAGCATTAATAAGCAAGCTGTATGTGAAGTAATCTGAAATACCAATTGGATAATCACCATTTCTAAAATGCTGATAGAAGTTTGCTTCTGTTGGTATATCATAAATTGTAAATAATTCTGTAAGTTCTTTGAACGCAGCTACACCTTCCTCGCTATTAAGCGCTGTATCACCAGCTGTCTCACCGTAAAGTGTTGCACCATACTGATAGAAGATTGGTGTTGTCATAGCAAATGTTCTCATACCTGTTGTACCCGCTGTTGGGTAATAGAAATTAAGACCTCTGTTTGTAAGCTTTGGTATCATTTCCTTAACATCATCAAGTGTCTCCGGAACTTCTAAATTGAGCTTATCCATATAATCTGTTCTATAGAATAATACCCAGAAATAGAATGTTTCAGGTACAGAATAAATACCATCATTCATTGTTGAAGGAATTAAAATACCTTCTGGGAACTGGCTTAAAACATTCTGGTAATTTAAGTACTCTTCATCACCTTCAAAATAGTTAAATGTTGTCAAATCAACAATTGCATCTCTTAAAGCAAATTCGATTGGCTGTGAATAATCAATCGCCTGACCAACGTCCGGAGCCTCACCTGCCGCGTTGGATAAAATAAGTTTCTGCGCATCCGGCATAATACATAAATCTACTTCAATACCTGTTTCAGGTGTAAATGATGTATCAATTAACTGCTGAATGATTTCCAGATACTGTCTTGGTCTGTTAATCCATACCTGTAAATGTGTTGAATCACTGTTTCCTACCGAATAATCCTGATCGTTAAACGCTTCAAAGAATCTAACAATCGAAGCCCAAATCTTACTAAAGATATTAGCCTTTGTAGGCAATTTTGCTTCACTTGAATCCTGATATACATATACTCTATCAAAAGAAATAGCATCAGCGTCAAGTGATGTAATAAGATTTGCAAGCATCTGGTTTACTGAACTTGTACTTGTTGCAAGCTCTTTGATTCTGTAAGGAATTTCATTTGGATCTTCCTTAAAGCTTTCAAGCTTATCAACTGCTGTCAAAATTGATGATAAAGCACCAACCGCTTCAGCATCCGAATATGCTGATAATTCATCGTACATTGCATTAAGTTCGTCAATCCATGTCTGAAGATCTTCTTCAACTCCTGGAATGTAATCAAGAATCTTAATATTTCTGTACTTACTTGTGTTTGTACCAGCTAATTTTGTAACCTCAAGAGCAAGAGCATTAATCTCACTCATAATTTCATCAATTTTTTCAAATGATTCTCTTAATGGATTATGTGAGATTGTAAATGAAATCTCATGTTTACCCTTTTCAAGATAAATGGCCATCTTACCATTGTTATTATCCTGCAATGTGTGAAGTGTGAAATTATTAGTATAATCAAATTCATATGATTGTAATAATTTATTAGGAATTTCACCATCAACTTTTATATCCATAAATACCGGGAAGTCAACCTTATCACTCTGACGATAGTTAACTGCAAAATAATAGTATCCTGTTTCTTCTATATCTACTTCATATGATACCATCTGTCCTGAATCCGCAAAAGAAGCACTGTCAATAATGTTAAGAGTCTTCTTACTTGAGTTATATGGCTGTAAATCTATATCGTATTCACATGTAGGTCTGATTGATGAATCATTTCTAAATGCAGGTCTTTCAGCTTCAAGCTCTACAAAGTAGTCCCCGCTTGCCACATTACCTGATTTATATTCCTCTGGTTCTTCATATGCAGAAAGGTAAAAATTACCAATCTTTAATTCAGCCTCATTAAGAGTGATAGTAATTGTATTCTCACCTTCTTCTAACTGAAGTAAAAGAGGTGTTGAATATCTATAACTAGCATCTGAAATCGGCTTGTAACTCCATTCCATAACTTTGTCCGGAACAGCAACAACCCGGGCCGCGCGCAGGCGCGCTGGACC
>CAZESO010000080.1:0-8882 GCA_964515325.1 uncultured Roseburia sp.
CGTTACAGCAAAGATGGAAAAGAATCGTATTGCTGATGCTATGACGGAAATCTTTACACTCTTCAAGAGATGTAACAAATATATTGATGAGACAATGCCATGGGCTTTAGCTAAGGATGAAGCACAGCATGACAGACTTAATACTGTATTATATAATCTTGTTGAAGGTATCTACATTGGTGCAACATTACTTGAGCCATTTATGCCTGAAACAACAAAGAAGATTTTAGCGCAGATTAATGCAGAAGAAAGAGCGTTTGATACACTTGATACATTTGGTGCTTATCCATCAGGTAACAAGGTTGTAGAAAAGCCTGAAATTCTTTTTGCAAGACTTGACCTTGAAGAAGTAATGGCTAAGGTTGAAGAAATGAAGGCTGCAAATGCTGTTCCTGAAGTTAAATATCCTGAGGTGGAACCTAAGGAAGAAATCTCTATTGATGATTTTGATAAGGTTCAAATAAGAGTTGGTGAAGTTCTTGAATGTGAACCTGTAAAGAAAGCTAAGAAGCTTTTATGTTCGAAGATTAGAATTGGTAATGAAGTAAGACAGATTGTTTCAGGTATTGCACAATACTACAAACCAGAAGAAATGGTTGGTAAGAAGGTTGCTGTTATCACTAACTTAAAGCCTGTTACTCTTTGTGGAATGTTATCAGAAGGTATGATTTTAGCAGCTTCTGATGATGAAGGCAATTTATCAGTGCTTACTGTAGATAAGGACATTATTGCTGGTTCTGAAATTAGATAGAAACAATAATTTGCATAGGATAGGCATAGGTGATTATATGATATTTGATACTCATGCACATTTTGATGATGCAAGATTCGATGATGACAGAGATAAGTTAATGCAGACTATGCAGAATAAGGGAGTGCGCCACATTGTAAATGTTGGCGCCTCTTTGCGTGGTTGCTTTGATTCGGTGAGACTTTCTATGAAGTATCCATTTATTTATCCTGCTATTGGAGTTCATCCAAATGAAACTCTAGAGCTTGAAGAGGATGATGAGAATTTCGAAAAGGTCAAAAGAATGGCGGCACTCAAGGAAGTGGTTGCTGTTGGAGAGATTGGACTTGATTATTACTGGGATGAACCTGACAGGGAGATTCAAAAGAAATGGTTTAAAAGACAGCTTGATTTGGCGCGAGAGTTAGGAAAACCTGTTAATATCCATTCAAGAGATGCTGCACAGGATACTGTGGATATAATGAAAGAAAAACACGCAGAGGAAATAGGTGGAATTATTCATTGTTTTTCTTATGGTGTAGAGATGGCTAAGATATTTTTAGATATGGGATTTTACCTTGGAATAGGTGGCGTGGTAACCTTTAAGAATGGTAAAAAACTTAAAGAAGTTGTAGAATATACACCGCTTGATAGGATTGTAATAGAAACTGACAGTCCATACCTTTCGCCTGAACCAAACAGAGGTAAAAGAAATAATTCCATAAATTTAGAATATGTAGTGGAAGAAATAGCCACAATAAAAGGAATTAGTGTGGATGAAGTAAAAAGGGTAACGTATGAAAATGCATTAAAAGTATATAGACTTGATTCTTAAATAATGCAGAAGGGAAGGATTTGAAAATGGCGACTTTAGGAATACCAAAGAATACCATAGAAGTATTGCAGAAATATAATTTTAATTTTCAGAAGAAGTTCGGCCAGAATTTCTTGATAGACACCAGAGTGTTAGAGAGAATCATTGAAGCTTCAGGCGTGACAAAGGATGATATGGTTCTTGAGATTGGACCGGGTATAGGAACAATGACACAATACCTTTGTGAAAATGCCAGAAAGGTTATAGCTGTTGAAATTGATAAGAATCTTATTCCTATTCTGGGGGATACTTTGTCCTCATATGATAATGTTAGAGTTATCAATGAAGATATACTTAAAGTGGATATTAATAAGCTTGTTAATGAAGAAAATGATGGGAAGCCTATAAAGGTTATTGCCAATCTTCCATATTACATTACAACTCCTATTATTATGGGACTTTTTGAAAGTCATGTACCTATTGAAAGTATTACAATTATGGTGCAGAAGGAAGTGGCAGACAGAATGCAGGTTGGTCCGGGAACAAAGGATTATGGCGCATTATCATTGGCTGTACAATATTATGCAGAACCTAAAATTGTGGCTAATGTTCCGGCTAATTGCTTTATGCCAAGACCAAATGTTGGCTCTGCTGTTATAAAGCTCACAAGACATGAGCAGACACCGGTTGATGTGAAGGATGAAAAGTTGATGTTTAAGATAATAAGAGCATCATTTAATCAGAGAAGAAAGACTTTGCAGAACAGCTTATGTAACAGTCCTGAGTTGCATTTTAGTAAGGCGCAGATTGTGGAGGCTTTGACGAAGATGGGTCTTAGTGAGACTATAAGAGGCGAAGCATTTACCCTTGAACAGTTTGCAGAGTTTGCAAATCTCCTCTCGGAAAAATAGAATGAAAAAATATAGATTAAATATATGAGTATTATGCGATAAGTTCTCGGCTTGTCGCATATTTTTTTGTATAATGGCATAAGATGTACAAAAACAATTAAGGAATGAAATGAAGAGAAATAATATATATGTGTACGAGTATAAAGGTGATACAAGGGGGAGAAATGTAGGATTCTGCAGGATGGATTTTGTGGATAAAAAAGCAAAGATTTCATTGAGTATAAGAGAAGATATGTTGGGGATAGAGCCGGAAGAAAGTGTGGATATTAAAGCAGAACTTTTGAAAGAAGGTGGAAAAAAGCAGGAATTTACTGTCGGTGACAGGTTGATAGAAGTGATGGATACAAATGAAATTGTTGGAGTGTCTGTAGTATATATGAAAAAGAATGGTATTAAGATAAAAGTGCAGGGATTGCTTGATAATAAGGAGTTTATAGAAGCCAATGAAAATATTCAACTTGTAGAAGCCACAGAAATATTAGTAAGTAGTCAGGACAATAAGAGGATAAAACAAGTGGAACTGGAGGATACTGTGTATAACATAGATATGGAGTGTCTAAAGGAAAATCAATATAAGGAGCAGGAAAGACAAATAGAAGAGAAGTCAGAGAAGAAAAACGTCAAAAAATCAGGTGTTAAAGTAAAGGTTGCAGGGATAGAGAGGGAGTTGAATAGACTGGAACTGGATGAACTTGTAAATTTACCAAGAGAATATTGGCATCTTGCCAAAAATAAGTTTATCATTTGTGGTTGTAACAGATATGGACATCTTGCATATATTAAGCAGGGCGAAAAATATATTATATGCGTGCCGGGTGTTTTAAATGATAAGATATCGGGATGTGCAAGAAAATTTGGATTTAAGTCATTTTTTTATGTGGATGGTGAAGAAAAAGGCGATAATGAGGCAGAGAAAAATGTAATGGGATATTGGATGATGGGAATATATCAATAGCAAATTGTAACAAACAATACCGCCTATTTTTGTTTAATGTTAACATATTTTATATGCTGATTTTTTATTATAATAATTTATATTATTGTATGAATTAAGGTGGTATAGATGAGATTTGTAAGAACAGATGATTTAAAAAAAGGAATGAGACTTGCTAGACCGGTATATAATAGAAATGGTGTATTGTTGTATGATAGAAATACAAAGCTTGCCAAGCAAGGTATTAACAGTATTCAAAATTTTGGATTGATAGGTATATATATTTTGGAACCAACTGAACCATTGCCTCCTATGACCGATGAAGATATAGAGTTTGAGCGTTTTCAGACAATGAGTGTTTTTGGAATAAAGGAAGATTTGCAGAATATCAATAAGGGTAAAGCTACTAATAATATTAATAACCTTACTAATATTATTATCAAGAATTTTGCCAGAAAGGATTATAAGGCGAATTTTCAACAGAACCATAGAAGCGCAGATGATTACATATATAAGCACAGCTTGAGTGTGGCTATTTTGTCTACACTTATGTGTGTGAGATTGAACCTTCAGTATGAAAGCATTAAGAATGTTATATATGCGGCACTTATTCATGATGTGGGTAAGTTGAATATTCCGGCAGGAATTAGTATAAAACACGACTTGAATGAAGAAGAAAAAAATGTCATAGAAACTCAAGAACAGCTTGGTGTTAAGAATATTGTCGGTTTTGATGTAAGTATAATCAGCCCGGATGTTAAGAAACTTATAGTTCAAAAGTTTGAATTGCAGGATAAAAGTATGAGTAGTGACAAGATGAAGACGTATCCACAGCTTGCACGAATATTGCAGGCAGCAGAGGAATATGATAGTCTTACAGCTATGAAGATTGGAGAAGATCCGGTGTCTGATATTGTAGCATTAAGGCAAATGAGGGAAAGTGACAGATATAGTGAGGATATTATGAACGCCCTTATGAGCAGTTTGAAGATTCTTACTCCGGGAATTTGTGTTGAGTTGACTGATGGTTCATGTGGCTTGGTTGTTCAAGGTAATGATAAGGATGTATTTAAGCCTATGGTACTTTGCTTTAATGATAATCAGTTGTATGATTTTGAACAAATGGGCGGAAGTGGTGCTATTCAGATTAAGGATGCTATGAAAACTCTTGATAGGAGAGTGAAAATTGATCCTGCTGTTGTGGATGAGTACATGAAAAAATTTGGAAAAATAAAAAGATAATAATTAATCGTATGGATTTAAGAGGGCATAAAGGAAGTGATCTTCCCAATGTCCTCTTATATTTATTGCCTTCTCCATAAAACCTTCTCGCTTAAATCCAGCTTTTTCAATTAATTTAACAGAAGCTTGATTTTCGGGCATAATATATGCTATAAGTCTGTGAAGGTTTAAATATGAGAAAGCTGTGTCAATAACAGCATTAACAGCCTCAATGGCGTAACCTTGGTTATGGAAAAAAGGGTCAAATTTGTAACCAATTGTGCTACTATTGTATGGAGCATCTGTTACATTTCCGAAAGAAACCGTACCGATAATAAGGTTTGGGTTGTTTCTTTTGAAAACATAATATCTCAAATAACGCTTGTTAAGCATTGCAGAATATTCTGCATTTAAAACATTTCTTTGATATATTTCTGTATAATAGGTTTCTGTTTTTTTAGATTCGTATTTTTCAAATAAATCACGGCCTCGTGTCACAAATTCGGTTACAATTCGAGCATCGTCACCATCAAGAATTTTTAATACTAATCTATCAGTTTTAATTGTTTGTTTCATAATCGTCTCCGTCTTTTATTTTGTGTATTATGCTTATTATAACAGAAATAATTGTAGCAATAATACTTGTTATCCAAAGAATGATAACTATTTTAGAAATATTTCTTGATAGGAATCCCATTAAAGGATTTAAGTAATCAAGTATAAATAAAGTAATCATCATCGCAGTAAGTATTATAGCAATATGTGGAATTATTTTTCTCATAAATCAATCTCCGTCTAAACTATTATATTATGGTGTTACATAAATGATATCCGAAATCTCACGGCTTGTAGCCTGATTGACATATTCACCATCAAAAACCATGCTGGCAGAACCACCGCCGTCCAAATTGTATGCAGCTACGCAACCTTCAAGTTTCATCATTGCTGCTAATTCGCTTAAAGATGCACCTTTGGAATATCCTTCATCTCTTCCGTCAACCACCATAAGAATATAATGTCCCGGTTCAATGTAACCTATGGCTGATCTTGGATGTTCTTCGCTTAAATAAGTGGTAGATACAAAATCTGATAAAATATCTCCGTCTTCATCAAGAAGTCCCGGACCAAAACACCATGCCTGCCAAACACCTTCTGCCCAAATTTTCTCTGCATCAAATTCCTCAGAGGTATAGGTTTTCATAGTACCATCTGTAAAAAGAACACATACATCTGCGTCATTTCCGTCGTCTCTGTATAACACACCATTTCTAACAACTATACCACTTTCGTTGTTGCCGTAATTATCGCCGGTTATGGCTAAAATGGCGTCGTTATCATCAGCTATGGAAATGGTATCATCTTTAATGTTGTTACCATATTTATTTTGGGCTAGTGCCGTCTTGAAATATGTCAGATTGCGAACCTTGACATCTGCGACATAGTAAGTTATTTTGTCATTACCAGAGCCGAAATCCTTTTTATACACATTTATTATGACATTATCATTTTCGTATTCTTTAAGGGTTTCTACATTAATATCTGTATTAAAAATATATTCAACCTCTTCGTTGTCTGTTTCAACATCTTTAGTTCCGAGATGGTCATAGTGAGTTCCTCTTCCGGCATCTTTATCGTCACTATTGGAGTTTACTCTTTTGTCATCAGTTTCTAAATCTGCATCAGTGGAAAATGAGAATTCAGAATCTTCAACAGCGCTGGCATCCCCCACAATTGTTCCATCGGATTCAAGTTCCTGAGGGATTAAGTAAAAGAATGCCAGAAAAATTCCCATTCCTAAAGCATAACCTAATACATCTAAGATGATTAATTTTAATATTTTCTTTAATTTCATTAATACACCGATCCTTTACATTTTCATATATTATACAATATTTAAAAAATAAAGTGTAGATGTAAATATAAAATGATGTTAAAATGAAAACTAGGTGAATATTTTGGAGGACATGTATGATTAGCCGAGAAGAAAAATATATGAAAGAGGCTATAAAACAGGCAAGAAAAGCTCTTGCCCTCAACGAGGTGCCAATTGGCTGTGTTATAGTTTTTGAAGATAAAATTATTGCAAGAGGTTACAACAGGCGAGTTACAGATAAGAATACATTATCTCATGCGGAGCTGAATGCCATAAGAAAAGCATCCAAAAAGCTTGGAGATTGGCGACTTGACGATTGCGAAATGTACATAACTCTTGAACCTTGCCAAATGTGTGCAGGTGCAATTGTACAATCAAGAATTAAGAAAGTGTATGCCGGATGTATGAATCCAAAGGCAGGCTGTGCAGGCTCTATAATGAATCTTCTACAAGTAAAAGAATTCAACCATCAAGTGGAATTTGAGGAAGGATTACTGGGTGAAGAGTGTAGTACGATGCTGTCGGATTATTTTAGGGAGCTTAGGAGGAAGAAGGCAGAGGAGAAGAAAAGGTTGAAGGTGGAAAATTTTCTAAATTGACATAAACTGAAAAATAAGCTATACTATGAAAGCGCATTAAAAGCGCATCTTAAATATTGTTATAAATTTTCCACGCAGCCGGGGAGTTAGCGGTGCCCTGTACCTACAATCCGCTCTAGTAGGGGTGATATCGAGCCGAGGATAGCAATTTGTAGAGCCGCCTTTTATAAGTGGCGTTGACGCTTGGGTCTTGCGCAATAGGAATCTACGAACCATGTCAGGTCGGGAACGAAGCAGCATTAAGTAGAACCTCCTATGTGCCGCAAGGTCGCCTGAGCTGAGTTAACTGTAAGAGTAACGTCTGTGAGTTATATTCGAAGTAAGATGCGTGGATTTTAAAATTAATCTTAAATTGGTTGTCAGATAGTTCAATTATTAATTCAAAGACGATTATCCAAAATGTAAAAAATAAAGTAGAAAGACGAAATGCAGATATGTTATAATTAAGGAGGAATAATTATAGAAATAGAAGTTTTTATTGATGAATTTACAGATTGCCTTATATGTAATGCAACAGGTGAAAAATGTGAGACAGAGTATCGTATATTGTCAGACAAGATAACTATGCAAACAGCCTTAAAACTTAAACAGAATGGTTGGAAATTTGATTGGAGTGAACCACAACAAAAAGGTTATGAAGTTTATGGGTTATATGTAAAAGGAGATATAGAGGTACAAGGATTGATTGCGTTAAAACATGTAAGCAAACAATATTATACCCATGTGCACATTGTTGAAGCGGCTCCTGATAATGTAGGAAAATTTGGTAAGTACAAAGGCGTTGGGGCACACTTGTTTGCGATTGCTTGTAAACATAGCTGGTTGGTAGGGAATTCTGGATATGTCCAGTTTAAAGCGAAAACTCAGTTAGTGGAACATTATATAAAAACATTAAATGCGAAGTGTATAAATAATAATAATTTATATATTGATACTTATGGTGCGATTGCTCTGATGGAAAAATATTTTAAGGATGGTGAGTAATATGTTGATGAAAGAGAAAGAGGTTGTTAATACAGATAAATTTGATGATTTTGGCGAAGCTATGATGGATGGAAGACTGACAGAATCTTCGGATGGTAAGATGTATAGATTGCACGAAGCTATAATGATGGCAAAAAAGCTTGGAAGACCATTAACTGAAGATGAGATGAAAGAATTTGAAGTATGTGATGTGGTTGCTGAAAGCATAAAATATAATGTTAATTAACAAAATACACATTAATAATTAAGGTGTTATAAGAATTATCAACGAGTCAAAAAGTCTTATTAAGTTTTTTGGCTCGTTTCCTTGTTATAATTTCCGTTTTGTTATATAATACTTTTATATGATGTCTTAAATAGGGAAGTGCGCGTTACTTTCCGGAATGGAGGAAAAATGAAAGTAGGTATTTTAACAAGTGGTGGCGATTGCCAGAGCTTAAACGCTACAATGAGAGGCGTTGCAAAAACTCTTTACAACAATGTAAAGGGCGTGGAAATAATTGGTTTTATCGAAGGTTATAAGGGTCTTATGTATGGAGATTACAAGGTTCTTACACCAAGCGATTTCTCCGGTATTCTTACAGAGGGTGGAACTATTATTGGAACATCAAGACAGCCTTTTAAGTTGATGCGTGAGCCTGATGAAAAGGGTAGAGATAAGGTTGAACTTATGAAGAAGACATACAAGAAATTGGGGCTTGAATGTCTTGTGGTGCTTGGTGGTAATGGTTCACAGAAGACAGCGAATCTTTTGAGAGAAGAAGGACTTAATGTAGTTTCCTTACCGAAGACAATTGATAACGACTTATGGGGAAC